>JBCCXA010000011.1 GCA_039192515.1 Verrucomicrobiota bacterium
AATATGACAGAAGCCAAAGTAGTGCTTGAAGACTATCGAAGAGAATATAACACCTATCGTCCTCACAGCTCATTGAATTATCTAACCCCACAAGAATTTTCCAATCGCCAAGGTTCTGTTCCGTTACGGACTATGTCCTTCGCTCCACAGAACCTTGACAAACAACCTAAACCATTAATGATTAACAGAAATACTAACATTCTATCTGGTCCAAATTAAGAACTCCGGTCACTTACGATACAGTCTCCTAGAATGATAACCTTTTGACAGCTATGACCATGGTCTATTCTATTTGACTTCTCTTGCAACCATGAGCAATGCGTCTGTTTTTTGTTCTTGTGATGCTGCGTATCAAAAAAGTCTTCTAGGCTTAATGTTCCCAAAACTTAGAATGCGTTTGGCTCAACTTCTATAACAAAAACCGGGTTTCAAGAGAAAATGCTCTCAATAAGTTGGAGTGCTGCGGGATGTAAGCTGTAAGATTGATTAGGGTTTTAAAGGGCTGTTTTCTACTTATTTGGTTCATCTTTATCAGATGGATTGATGAGAATATTCATTTTGTTCAAGCCAAGGGAATCAAGTTCATCATCAATTTGAGCAGGGACTTCTTCTTGTGTTTCTGTTAGTTCTGAAGTTATCCACTCGAGTTCGACTAGGGAGTCCGCCATCGTCCTATGGATGCTGGGTGGGTAAATTCCTGCAGCGGAATTGAAATAGCCCTTGGCTTTATCCTTGTTCCCTTCATGGTAGTATTTGGCGGAGTTAGCATAGTAGTAGAAGGAGCTTTGAGCAGAAGGCACCGCATTCTCTAAGGCCTTGCTGACATAAACTTTATTATCGCTTATAAGATGGCAAAGGAATAATTTTAATTTCAATAAATCGTCCACTTCCTTAGCTATGGGGGAGGCACTGAATTTTTGAAATTGAATAATTGCTTTATCATAGTCTTTCTTGAGAAAGTAGCATTCACCTATGTTGAATGCGGCAACGAGTTCTGAGTCAGGTCTAAGCGATACTAGTTTCTCATAAGAAGCTATTGCTTTATCATAAAAGATAGGATCGTCTTTTCCCATTCTAGTGAGAGTGGCTCCTTTGAGGTCATAGGCAGTTGCATGATTGGGGGCGATTCCTATAGCTTGATTCAAAGTCTCTAATGCACTAGAGAAGTTTTGTTTCCGTATGTCTTGACGCGCTTGCTGGATAAGTCTATCTGCTTGGTTGCTCGCTAGCACATCATGATTAAGGAATTGTGATAATAAGCTTAATATAAAAAAGAGCCATGCTGTTGTTCTCATAGCTGATGATTATCGAAAAATAATCGAGTCGTGCAAGCCTTACGAGTATTTTAGGGAAAGATCTCTGGTGAGTCTGGAATCTGTGGATGACAGCTGCAGGCTAAACAAGTTTGACTCTTTCAAGGCAACCGATGCCTTGTGGCATTCATTTAGGGAACTCGAAGCAACGCTTTGGCTATAAACATAGCTGGCAAATAGAAAAGGAGATAGATGCCTAACCATCCTATGTCCCAATTCAGAAGCGGCAGTTTGAAGAAACTCGCCTTCTTTAGCGGCCTTGGGTAGTTGATTTGTAGTGATAGAAGCTGAGGTGAGACATCTGTAAACAAGTTAGGCATAGGTGGTGCACTTTGACCAAAAACTAGATTAAAATCAAAGGTCTCCTCGCTGCCTATTCTTAGGGAAATAGGATAAATCCCAAGAGCTGTTTCAGGTATATGGATAAGCCAACTCAATTTTTGGGGAGGAATATCTGTCCTTAAATAATTATCTAGACTGGAAACTAGAGCTAAGCGTGCATGATCTGCTGCACTTTGAACTTCCCAGGGTAAATCAGATAGGTCACTGGCTTCGGCCCATTCACGAGAGAGTTCTTCTAATTCACTCCGAATAGGTGGTAGACTTTGAGATATTTTAGAATTTAAAGCAAGGGGCTCAGGCACTTGCATTTGGATTGGCTCCAGAAAATCTCCATCGACTTCCGCCACGACACTGACCATACGCCCCGGATTCGCGTTCCAAGACAGAGGATCGACACGAACGGGAAACCACATGAACAATATGATCATGGGCCCTAAAATAAATGCTAGAGGAACCATAGATGCTTTGAGAATACGGCTCGTGGTAGGCGCCGCTAGACTTTCAAGTTCTTTACGCTTAGCGCTATTTTGAGGCAAGGTTGCTGCTTTTTTCCGTAAACGTGTTGACCGTTCTTTCGCCTCCAAAATTCTCGCATTATCTGTAAACAGCTTTTGCATGAAGATGGGTAAAAAGCCGAAGAAAATAGCAATCAATCCAACTGAGCCAATCATACCAAATTGACGAATTAGTGGCCATAACAGCCCGTCATAAAAAGAAAAGATGGGTTCCTTAAACCATGTTGGCGGTAGCAAGAAAAACGCCAATAGCACAACTGTCCAAAATAACCCAATTATGACACCCCACTTGTTTATATGGGCTTCTTTAATGCTAAGGGGAGGTGGTTTGAGAGAATTTAAGGAATCGTTGTCAAAGCTTAGTTTTGACTCATCATCTCTCCATATAAATCCGGCATTGGCATCTAGCGTAATGCTCTCTCCTTCTTTTAAAATCTCAGTAGCTCCATCTAAAATCACGGCTGGAAGTCCTATCTCACGAGCAACTACTGCACCATGTGAAAGGGATCCACCTCGCTCCATGACCAGTCCTGAAGCTCGGGTGAAAAGGGGGGTCCAGGATGGGTCTGTAGAGGGGCAAACTAATATTCCACCATCCACAAAGTTATCTGCTTTACGAGGTTCTTTTACAATATTAGCGACTCCGCTAACAAATCCTGTGGATAGAGAAAAGGCCTTTAGTGTATCGCCCTCAGCTCTCTTGATTGGGGAGCCTAAGGAGCGTATATCTTCAGAATCAATTACATGTGGCAATACGATTCTTTTTTCTGCCTTATACTGCAAACGCCGTTTAGAAATTTTATCTAGTGGTACGAATCCCGACTTGAGTGATTTTAGCATTTCATCTGCTTGAAGATGAAACACATCATTACCAATTTGCAGCCTTTGGCCGAATTCGAGAGCGGTTCGCCTAAGCTGGGCATATGCAAGCATGAAATAAAATTTACCGTCTTCACGAAATCGCAAATACCTCTGTGCAAGTTCTGTCGCTTCGCGTATTTTTGCGATTTCGGAGTTTTTAAGTTCTTGGGCCATTTTTTCCAAAGCTGCTTCAGAGGCCTTTAAGCGAGTTTTATGGGTGGTGGCAATGTCCTGGGCTTGTATTGTCTTGAGTATTTCAGGTGTCTCAATCCAACGAGGAGAGGCGAGTTCGAATTCTGAGGTAGCTCGATGACCGTATAGTCCAAGCCATGTTTGATCATCTAAACGATCTCGGTCTATACTAGCCTGCAGTGTTTTGTCCAACTCCTTGCTAACTGAAAGTGAGGCAAGGAGCTTGTCGATATCATCTCGCCAAGCGTAAGCTTCTAGTTGCTGCTTTAGTTTATCAACGGCAACCGCCTCCACCATACTTGGTAGGAACGCCGAAGGGCCGAAATAGTTGAGTACTTTGTCAGTTTGTCTTTCCCATGTCTTGATCAGATCCTGATCATTGAATGCGGAAAGGTTTTTACCAGCTTCTTGATGAGCCCATTGAGTTATTTCCGGAACAAATATTTGATCAAAATCTTTATCCAAGTGCCCTGCCATTTGATCAATGTTTAAAAAGGCCTTATTTGCTAGCTTTGCAGCGATACTCAGTTCCTTTAGATTGCCAACAGGCTTACTTGGAGGTTGCTGAGCTGCATTTGGATTTTCTCTTAATAGGCTGGTGTCATAAGCAAAGGGATAATTTTTAGCAAACATTTCTGCCATGAGGGAGCAGTCCATATAAATTTCCCCGCAAATACGCCTCAGAAAACTTCTGTCTTCAACGATAGGACCAGGCTTAAAACCCAACTGTTGATACATCTTTCCAAAGCCACCATTACCAGACATGTATGGAGCGATGATGGACCATGTTAGAGTTGTGGGGTGTGGCAATGTTTCACCCAGGTTATGACGAACCCAGGGGCCTCTTTTTTCATCAATTTCATTGGCTAGGTCTTGCTTTGTTGAAGATAAAATTTCATTAAAGGCATCTATCCCATCTAAGGTAGTAATCGCCCGTGATTGCAAGAGGTAAACTCTGTTCGCCTCAATGGCCCATTCTACATCCTGTGGTCCGCCAAAAAATGTCTCAGCCTGAATACCTAATTGATGTAAATCTTTGAGGTGATTGAAATTCAGACAAGCTCGCTCTCTGATGAGTTCTTCGACAGGTGAGGGTGTGGAATTTCCCGGATAGATAGCTTCTTTCTTACAGGCAACATGATAGGAAAGAACTTCCAAGGCGCTTTTTTTAATTCTTACTACATCAGGCTGAACTTCACCGGATACCAAAGATTCTCCTAAGCCCCAGACGGCTTCTAGAATCATGACATCCCGATCACCGCATTTAGGATCCACTGTAAATAAAACTCCGGAGGTCTCGGATTTAACCTGTTTTTGAACTATAACAGCCATAGCAACTTGGTTGATATCAATGCCTTGCTCCGCCAGGTAAGCTTGTGTCCGCTCTGTTTTAAGGCTATTCCAACAATCTTCAATAGCGCATAAAATCTCTTGAGGGCTTTTGAGATTTAAGAAAGTTTCATATTGTCCCGCCATGGAGGCATCACCCCAATCTTCGGCACTCGCGGATGAGCGAACGGCATACAGCTCGTCTACGCCAAGTCTTTCAATAGCTGAAACAATTTCTTCTGACAGCGTTGCTGTCAACTTAGAACCCGAACAAGCCTGATAGGCTTCGATGGTAACCACAAAGCCATCAGGAACAGGAAGCCCCCATTGTAGCATCTTTGCAAGATTTAAAGCCTTCCCTCCTACCAAGTCTATGGAAGTATCCGCTTCTTTTAGGGGTAAGAGCAATAGTTTACTCGCCGACATAACAACGAAGTCCTCCCGTCTCACTGCCGACAAAAATTTTGCCGTGATAGATATAGGGTGAACTTATGGAGAGGCTTTGTTCGCCTGGCCGAGTCTTTTCGTTGATATAGATACGCTCTAGTATAGATCCATCTTCAAGTGAAAGAACAGCCATGTAGCCATCATTGCTAACGGCATACACTTTTCCATCTACAACAGAAGTTGCCGCTAACACAGGTGCTTTACCATTAATAGACGTAGACCATAGCGTTTCCCCTGTTTCTGGATCCAAAGCTACAACTACACCTGAGGCAACGGGTGCTACAATTTTCTCAGCTGCAGCAACAGCGCCGAGGACCGCATCTGGCATTTCTGAGCTCCAAATAATTTCTCCGCTTTTCTTATCGAGGGCCATGATAATTCCGGCCGGATCAGGAGCCCTAAAAACAAAGTCTCCGTTACCACCGCAAATTAAAACCCGATCTCCCGATAGGGTAACAGCAGCAGTAATAGGGTAAGGTGCGGGTGTCTTCCAAAGTTCACGTTCAGCTGCGGAAAGTTGAGGGGCTGTTTTCATAGCAACAACCGCTTTTCCATTCATCCCACTTCCAATATAAAGAACGCCATCACTAAATACTGGAGAACTCTCTGGGTCAATAACATCGTGCTCCCAAAGCACCTCACCTGTTTCAATTTTCACTGCCATGACATAACCCGGATGGCTAATGGGTTTTTTGGTGGTAGGGTCCTCGATGGCGCCTGCTCCAACGTAAACAACGCCATCTTCTATTACTGGCGAACTTTCAATATGTAGTTCAGTCTGCACTGTCCAATGAACACGGCCATCGGCCGCATTTAGGCAAATAAGATTACAATTGGTATCAGGATGTAGACCTTGACCTATTATAACATATTGCCCATCTGCAGTTAGGGCAGGTGAACTGAAAAAGCCTATGAGCTCTTCACCTTTAATTTCATCCACCGACCAAATAGTTTTTCCAGTCATCGCATCAAGGCAAAAGATAATACCGTAGCTATTGGGAGGATCTAATTCACAAGAGGCGGCATAAACCCTGTTATTCATGACTGCGGGGCTGGAAAGCATAAGGGCGGTGTCAACGCGTTGCACTGAACCATCAAGGTCAGTCCAGCTTGGGTAATAGGACCATAATAGAGAAAGGGAGCCATCTGGTGATGAACCTTCAGCTCCTAAGCGTGAGGGACTTCCACGAAAAATAAATGGAGAATTCCGAGATAGCGAGCTATCTAGAGGCGTTTTGACAGGCTGTGGTGCTACCAAGTTGCCTTTTGTTTTAGCTTCAATTCTAGCCAAGGCAATTGAAGTCCAGTCAACATAGATGCCACCATGTCCACCTGCGTTTGTAGTAACAAGGGAACGCCCGCGGCCGGTGTTATTTGCATGGGGTGCCGGCCAGAGTATAAAAAGGGTTGTAATAGCGCCTATAACAACTAGGACAATAATGGGAATGATAGGTTTGTTCATGCAAGCCTTAAAAAGAGCTTTGGGTTTAAATAATAATGCAAAAAATGTCGCAAGACTTGCCGCGAATGCAGGCGCTAATGCTGCTCCTGCGTTAACAAAAATGGGAACCACTCCCAGATCACCATACAGCATCATCTGCCTCCTGATCACTTCTTTGGGCCACTATGGAAACCCGAGTTTCGTTGCTTAAATCGACAGTCGATTCGAATAAATAGCCATCTGCATAGGTTACTTTTAATTTATAAACACCGGGAATCCGAACCGCCAAACAAACGTTATCTGGACTTGCACATCCTGTAGTCAAATTAACACCAATGTCTTTACGAATAACTACCTCATCCTTTGAATTCAATAACCGCACCCTAGCACCTATTACACCTTTGGGTCCTAAAACCCTAACAGAACAAAGCCTTACATTCATCAGGCGGCTTTCATCCTTTTTCATTAAGTCCGTTTTAACTCGCATGGACAAGGTATCATTCTCAATCAAGTAAATCTTGCCCTCACTGTTTCCAATCAAGATATCTGGAACCCCATCATCCGTTATATCGCCCAAGGCTAAGGAACGGCCACCACTCCCGTGAGCAGGACCTTTGAATAGTGGTTTATCATCTACATGTACTTTTGAAAGCATGTAGGATCCATAACCACGGTTGATGATATAGCGGTTTTCCTTTTGTTGATCACTAACGGTATAAATGTCCATATATCCATCTATGTTGAGATCTGCATAAGCTGTGGCTAAGTGATAGTCGGAACCTTCGCTTATCTCATTTCCATACATACTGATGTCCGTTGGAACGTCATCTATGTTAGTAGCAATGATCCAATCTTTCTCGACGGGTATAATGAGATCCATTTTATCGGTATCATAAGTTGGCATGAATACTCCAGCACCAGTTTGACCGTAAGTGTCTAAGCCAGTACGGAATAGGTAAGCAATGTCGTGTTCCTGTGCCTCATACAATCCAGTTTGATTTTGAACAAACAAAAGTCCTTGTCCTTCGGCATAAAATAAATCAGTTCGTAAATCACCATCCCAATCTCCAACACTTATATAACCATTACCCTTTGCAGGCAGGCCCAAATGATCAGGAACTATGACAAAAGGTTTCTGAGCATCTGCGGGATTTAGAAAGACTCGTAATCCATTGCCTTCAAAACTCGCTATGATATCTGGATAGCCATCCTGATTTAGTTCTACAAAAGAAGCTGCTTTCAGTTTTCCAAACTTAGAAAAATCAAGAGAAGGGCCCTTCTCTAATTTAAATTTCTCGGAAAATACTCCTCGATAGAAAGTATTGCCTAGCAAAAGATCGTTCAGGCCATCACAATCAAAGTCTGCAAAAGAAAGGCTCGCACTTTTGGTATCGATCCCATACTCCTTGGTAAAGTCAGTGAAGACCATAGGCTCTACTTGGATAAATAGACGGTCGCCTCCTAGAGAGGCTGCAGCAATGTCCTCCAAACCATCTCCATTGATATCAAAAATCCCGATTCCTTCAACAGATTGCTCTAGATCGGCAATGAGGATATCAGGTTTAAATTTCACATAAGCCTTGCGTGGATAGAAATCTGTATTTAGTGCCATTTCACGAAGCATCTGGATCAGTTGAGAACTCATTCCATTAAAGATTCCTGCAAGTGTATTGACTTTATTCCCCTGTGAATCAGATTCCATTTCCTGTTCAATACCCAGAGTAAAAACACCAGGAGCAGTTACTTCACCCACGAGGAACTCATCTAAGTAAAAACGCACTTGTCGACTTGAGCGACGTTTACTAGGTCTTCCTGCAAAAACAGGGAAGGAGTTGCCTTTTACTAAGCGTCCTTGGCTATGGCGAGACTCTACTTGATTTGCTAGGGAACCGGTAAAGATTACCTCGATTGTTTCTCCTACAGGCGTAGGGCCTTTTATCGTTTCCGTAACCTTAAAGCTTGCCTTTGATTCTTTGGTATCGACGGATGTTACTTCAAGAACAAGGACATTATCATATTTGCTGAAGTAAACGTCCGGCTGTAAAGCAGGGTTTATAACTGCATGGGTCTTGGGCGCTACAAGATATAAAACTAAGCAAATATGAAGGGGTATGAGGGATTTTCTTAGGGACATTCTGAACTACTACTCAATCACATATGTGGTGGTGTAAGTAGGGCTAAAACCAACACCTTTTTTATAAGCACGCACAGTTAGTTTACTTGTTTCCGTCAAGCTAAACGGGCTTGTATAAGTTGGGGAGCTGGCATCGGGTAAGCTGCCATCTGTCGTGTATTTGATCTGAGCTCCAGGCACTTTACTTTGGATTTCTACCTCTACAGAGTCATTGAAAATCTTGGCAATTGGGGTCTTTATCTGCTCTTTACCCTCTCCTACTTTTTTCATTTGGGTGTTTTCAGGAATTGCTTTTAATTGAAAGGGTTCATATTCACTTAGGTGTTTGTTCATAGATTTTATGGCCATTTCGGTCATTCCCCATTCTGACTTTTGATCACCGCGCTTATGGTAATAGGAATTTGGATCTGCTTTCATTTTCGAAATCAGGTCTTTGCGATTACTTGAAGCGTTATGGTTACCATATGTTATGTTTTCCCACTTGCTAGCGATCTTAGGATCAGATAACCCTATGCCGCCTTTTGCCAAGTAATCAAAGTGCACGCCATTTAGCTTCACATCACCGCCTAATTGCAACATGATGCCTTTGCGACCAGAGGCTTTTTCATCTTTTTGCCCCATAGGACGACCCTGGCCGTCTTTGATTTCTGGATTAGACGTAACGGAAGTAATCACAAGTCTAGCCTTTTCGGGATCCTTAGAGTAGACACGAATGAACGAACCCAACGCTGTATAGAGTCCTGTAGTGCCTGGCTTCCTGTTATTAGCAAAACCCAAGTAGAGATAAGCATCTTCGGTTAATGGGCGTTCCGGTGAACCAGCTTGCAGAACACCATTGCGGTAGACATTAACGTTGTAAACAGATTTCCCATTTGCATTAATCATGGTAGCAAGAGCTCCACCTGATTGGATTTCTAGAATTCCTCCATCGAATACTTCAAAGGCTCCTTTGTTAGTGGCACCGCTGTAACGAAAATCACCACTTATAATGACTTTGCCATGCTGCAGCATCACTTCATCACTTACGCCAACGTTGCTAAGGAATTCGACAGATTTGGTCCCTATTTTAGATACCTGAAATTTGTGTGCGATTCGAGAGTTGCATCGCTTGTCGATGCCTAACTTATTGGTTACGTGGTGATATATCCGGCCGTTGCCAGCAAACTTCGATTCCTCAATGTTAAAATAAGTATCTTTGTCACCACGGATGGATACATTGCTAATCCAGCCTCCATCCTTGACATCCACATTTCCCCATACCTCTATGGCATTACGTGACCCAGCGGCAAGCTCAGCGTTTTCCTCAATCGTAACATGCCTTACCTGATCCTGGCGCGTCGCACTAACAATGTAATAACGATCGGCGGCTGGTAGAATAATATCTGTTTCGCGATCAGGTGCTTTTTTCGCTGGCTTGCCATTTTCAAGCCAATTTTGGGGAGATTTTAAGGCTCCCTTTTTGCCAGGTTTGGCCCAAACAAGTTGACGACCTTTAGACCATTCCTCTAATTGCCAGAGTGGTTTAGAGGCTAATACCGTAGAATGAAGAAAAAGTAGTATGAATAGGCAATTTATATCTAAGCGGATCATCATAAAGCTAGCTTTTGCCGATAGTATTGTCAAATATTTTGATGTTACCAAAAGCACTGAATTTGATATTTTGGTTTGGTGAGTTGCCGCCCAGCAATAACCCAAGGCTATGTCTTAAGATAAAGCCCTTATCTAACTAATAGGGACAGTAAAGAAGTTCTAACAAGAGAATGCTCTCCATTCAGCCCTAGTGTTGAGATATCTAACCTCATCGAGAGGAGGCGGGTGTTGATCGAGCAAATTACAGATGATTACCAACGCTATGACAATGGCGTTGGCAAAATCTTAGGCTTGAGACTGGTAAATTTTGTTAAGGTCCTCTATCCAACTAGTAGTTCTACGATCTTTCATATTTAATGCCGGAACCAATACAGTATGAAAGGAGTTGCACTTCCCAAAGATATTTAATGCATAGGGTGTGGTTATCTCATTAAGGGGTCTGCAGAGCGTTGCTTTATGAGTCAGCTTTGTGTCTAAAAGCACGCTAAGGCCCTTTGCTTCAATAGTAGCGTACTGAGATAGTTCTTGTGTTTCAAAAAAGTCGATTGTTTCGCAATGGCGCATAGCTGGGGATATAGATTGCATCTGCAAAGGTATATTTTTTTCTTTCGCTTTACGCATTAACAATGGCAAAGATACAGGGTCTATGCTAAGGGATTCGCACTCTTTGACCTTTTTACAGTAGGTTGATTTTTTTGAAGCTACTTTGTCAAGGTGTGCTTTAGATGATTGACTGGTACACGAGCTTTTTGTGCAATGATCAGGGCTTTCATCTATTAGGTTTATTATCCACTGATGAAAGTGGTCTAGGTCTGATTCTGTCGACAAACACAGTTTCAAAAAGCCTCTTTGTTGCAGATCATAAAATTGGATACTAAGAACAAGTCTATTTGAGATGGTTTCTTCTGCAACCCATATGCTAGAGATAGATTGAGGATTAAAAATATGATAACCATCGACTTCCAATATGGAGCTTTTTTCTCGGTGGAAGTAAGTTTCAGAATAAATTCGCTTTGTAATAACGGGGCCGCTCGAATAGATGGCTAACAGTGGACCAAAACCGTTGAGGTGCTCAAATAGTTCAAAGCGATTTCCTTTCAATTCGAGTGTAAAGTTATTGCCATCATGTTCTTTCGCTTCGGGAAAATAATAGGCTAGGCCTAAATAAGATTCTCTTTTTAAGCCAAGCTCTATCTTTTTGTTTCCGAATTGAATAGAATGCATGATATGTGACTTCTTTAATGATTAGCGGAGAAGGCCTCTTGGGGTTGATGAAGATTTGTAATAATACGGGCGCCGCGTTGATATTGAACGTAGGAATAAAACCATTGAACCAAAACCATCACTCGGTTTCTAAAACCTATCAAGAAAAGTAAGTGGACAAGCAGCCATAGGAGCCAAGCGAGTAGGCCAGAGAACTTTAGAGGTCCGATGGCAGCAATGGCTTTAGATCTTCCTATAGTAGCCATGCTTCCTTTGTCAAAATAAACAAAGGATTTTCTTTTAGTTTGGGGGGCTTTGGAAATTTCGGTAGAAATGATATCAGCTACAAATTGCCCCATCTGAATAGCACCAGGAGAGACTCCTGGTACTCTTTGACCTTCTGCATCTGTGAGCGTGACAATATCTCCAATAGCAAAGACATCTGGAAATTCTGGGAGTGAGCAATCCGGCTCCACGAGAATACGTCCTCCTCTGTCTAGCTTGACACCCAATTCTTGAGTTAACTTTGGTGCCTGAACCCCTGCTGCCCAGATGATATTCTCCGCTTCGAGAGTCTCCTTTTCGAGGAAAACTTTCTTTTCTTGGATGTCTTTGACAGGGCAATTTGTTTTTACTTCAACACCTAGATTTTCAAGAGCCTGCTTTGCTTTTTCTGGAAGAGGGTCTGGGAAAGTACCTAGTATTTTGGGGGAAGCTTCGATCAGAATGACTTTTGATTCCTTGACATCAACATGTTGAAAATCTTTCGCTAGTACGTGATGGGCTAATTCCATAAGTGCACCCGCCATTTCGACGCCCGTAGGTCCTCCCCCAACTACTACGCTAGTCATCAGCCTTTTGTGCATGGATTCATCTGCCGTCATTTCAGCTTTTTCGTAAGCATAGAGGACATTTTTTCTGATGCTGGTAGCGTCGTTTAGAGATTTTAGACCAATTGCATGTTTTCCCCAATGATCATTACCGAAATAGCTAGTAACACCGCCAAGAGCAATAATAAGGTAATCATAGGTTAGGGTGTTATATTTTAGTTCTATTTTTTTTTCCTTTAAGTCTATCCCAATAACTTCATCCATGATTACCGTAGTGTTTTTTTGGCCAGATAAATTTGAACGGATCGGTTTGGCGATCTCTGTTTGAGAAAGCCCAGCAGTTGCTACTTGGTAGAGTAGAGGTTGAAATAGATGATAATTATTTCTATCCACCAGAGTGATTTTGACACCACTCTTTGCTAGCCTGTTAGCACAAGCCAGACCACCAAATCCACCGCCCAAGATGAGGACATGAGGTACATTGCTACTTTTTTGAATCATGATTACATTCGGGAGTTAGGAATAGAAATTACCAAGAATGTGTGAATAACTAAGTCCTAACAGATTAGGCATCCTAGACTAATTTTTCTTTACAGCGCATACTTATAAATCTCTCAGTGTCAGCTTACCTTTCTATGAATGAGGTTCTAATGCTTACTCAGACAAAGCGGTCAAAGCTACAGTTTCAGTTAGCCGCCATATCAGCACATCCCTAGGCTTTTGTGGCCAACTGTTAATCTCGTGAGCTTAGGCTTCTTGAAGAACATTACTCTTGAGAATTTTGATGACCTTTTCTATCCAGATGGGATATTGCTCCTGTTCGTCCATGTCACAGTCAACACGCTCGATCATTCTACGACCCCCGTGTCTTTCAAAATGCTCATCCAAATCCTTACCGTGTTTACAGAAATGTTCATAAGAAGAATCCCCAAGTGCAAAAGTGGCAAATCTTAAGTCTGATAAGCCAAGAGGATCTTGAGAAGTCAGTGCCTCATAAAAATCCAGGCAATCATCCGGTGGTTCGCCCTCGCCCCAGGTGCTCGCAATAATGAGCACATCCTGCTCTGACTTCAAATTTTCTAAATTGTAGTCACTCAAATCCACATCTGTTGTTTCAATACCAGCTTCAGTTAAATCATCAGCTGCTCTTCCGCCCAATTCCGCTGCCGCACCCATTTGAGATGCGTACAGTACTGTTGTTTTTCTATTCATATCTTTTTAATAATTGTTTTAGACAAGATTATTTTAAGTAAGATAACAGTCAACTAAAATTATGAGAATGAGTCTCATTAACACGCTTGATATGGAGGCATCTTATTTGCCAGAAAATTGGGGATTTAACTGTCTCTTTTGATTTTCTAGTGAAATCAGAAAGAGAGGAGGCGGAAATGAAATTTCGATTGATTGAATTTCCTCTTTTTACAGCTTCTGGCTGATGGAGAGGTCAGGGTGTGAATTTACCTCGGACTAAAGGGTGGATGGTGGTACCGGACAGCGTTTGATGGGTAGAGAAGTCGTTTTAAGTGGAGATTTTGGCTAGTGCCATTATGCTGTTTGTTTTAAATGAGTGGTATGAGGCCAAGAATAAAGATCTGTGGGATGACGAATAAGAGGGATGCAGCTAAAGCTGTCGATTTAGGCGTTGATGCGGTAGGTTTTATATTGTATTCCAAAAGCCCTCGATACATTAATCCGCAAGATGCGATCGAAATAGCGAAGGCTTTGCCACCATTTATCCACCGCGTTGTCGTAGTGGTAAATATGAGTCTAGAAAGTATAACGGAACTTGATAAATCCGGCTCATTTGACGTGATTCAATTACATGGGGACGAACAGCCCTCCTATTGCAAGCAGTTAGCATCCCAAACGAGCTCTCATTTAGTGAAAGCTTTAGGGCTACCCGGGAAAGAGGGAAGATCATTGCATGAGTATGAGATAGACGCCTTTTTATTGGATAAATCAAGTGCTAAGTATGGAGGAACCGGACAAGTGTTCAATTGGGATTTGGCAAAGGCTTTTATGGCACAAACGGACAAACCGTGTATCTTAGCAGGTGGTCTTAGTTGTCTGAATATAAAAAAGGCCATATCAGAGGTTCAACCCTATGCGGTAGATGTTTGTAGTGGAGTGGAGCTAGAGCCAGGTCTAAAAGATCATAATAAAATGAAAGAGTTTGTGGAAATATGTCAGCAGTCTTAAGAGAAGTAGGGGTTTTGCCTAACAAGCAGGGTTACTTTGGTCAATTTGGAGGCATGTATGTGCCAGAAACCCTGATGTTCCCACTTAAAGAACTAGAGAAAGCCTACCTTGAAGCAAAGGAGGATGCTGATTTTAATAGTGAGTTGCTCTCGATGCAGAAAGATTTTACAGGCAGACCAACGCCTCTCTACTTTGCTGAGCGCTTCACCGAGCACTGTGGTGGGGCACAAATTTATCTGAAACGCGAAGATCTCTTACATACTGGCGCACATAAAATAAATAATGCTCTGGGGCAGGTTCTCTTAGCGGTCCGCATGGGTAAAAAGCGTGTGATAGCAGAAACTGGTGCAGGCCAGCATGGGGTAGCTACGGCTACGGTAGCAGCAAGGTTTGGCCTAGAATGTGTTGTTTATATGGGCGAAGTGGATATGCAGCGCCAAGCGCTTAATGTAGCTCGTATGCGTTTTTTGGGGGCTAAAGTCGTAGCTGTAAAAGCAGGTCAAAGAACTCTGAAGGAGGCAGTTAATGAGGCTATGCGTGACTGGGTTACCAATGTTCGTCATACGCATTATGTGTTAGGAACTGCCTATGGTTCCCATCCCTATCCGATGATGGTGAGGAATTTTCATCGCATCATTGGTGATGAAGCTCGTCAACAAATTTTAGATAAAGCAGGTAAGTTACCTGATGTCTTGGTGGCGTGTGTTGGTGGGGGCAGTAACGCGATCGGATTATTTTATGCCTTTTTAGAGGATAAACAAGTCAAGATGGTGGGTGTGGAAGCGGGGGGCGAAGGCATTGAAGAGGGTAAGCATGCAGCACGTTTTGCCGGTGGAAGTTTAGGTGTGTTACAAGGGACTCGTGCTTATATTCTACAAGATGAGCATGGACAGATTCAGTTAACACACTCGGTTTCAGCAGGCTTGGATTATGCTGCAGTTGGACCAGAGCACTGCTATTTGAAAGATATTGGTCGGGCTGACTATGCTTATGCAACGGATGCAGAAGCGCTTGACGCGTTTCAAAAATTATCCTCGCTTGAGGGTATTATTCCTGCTCTAGAGACCTCTCATGCAGTGGCGTATGCTTTAAAGGTTGTGCCGAAAATGGATAAGGATAGTGTAGTTATCATTAACTTATCAGGGCGTGGCGATAAGGATGTAGATCAAGCAGCCAAGTTTCTTCTATGAATAGTATGACAGGTTACGGCGTTGCCGAATCAAAAAGCTTTGTGGGTAACTATAGGATTCGGGTTGAAGTCTCCTCTATTAATAGTCGCAAGGGACTTGATGTCGTGATTAATATACCGCGTCTTCTATTGGCCATTGAACGCAGCTTTCGAGATTTTTTAGATAAAAACTTGCGTCGAGGTAGAGTTATCTTGAACGTGACATTGGAGGAATGCCAAGGCAATTCAAGGGGTAGCGTCATCATTGATGAAGAGCTTCTAGAAGACTATCGGGAGCAAATCAAAAAAGTCGAAAAAAAGCTGAAGCTAGGTCCAGATGATCCAGGTATAGAGTTTTTTCTTACTCTTCCAGGTGTGGTCAAAACGTTGGAGAAGGAAGCTTCGCTAGACTTGATTGAGAAAGAGACCCGGGCGCTTTTTCAAATAGCTTTTAATCGGTTGATAAAGGCAAGGCAGCGTGAAGGAGCTTTTCTTTGTAGGGAGCTACAGAAGACAGTTGTTGCCTTACAAAAAGAAGTAAAAGAGCTCGAAATTTATGCTCCTCAGGTTACGGATCGCGCTCGTAAGAGTATGCGGCAACGCTTGAAGGAAGCAGAGCTCGATATTAAGGTGGACGATGAACGGCTGGTTAAGGAAATCGCATTCTTTGCAGATCGTAGCGACATTACCGAAGAGCTAACTCGTTTTAAAGGCCATCTAGCTGAGCTTAAGCGCATGTTGAAAGATAAGACAACCATAGGGAGGAGCTTAGATTTTATGCTTCAAGAAATGGGACGAGAGGTCAATACTATTGGAAGTAAGTCTAACAATGGCTTTGTCTCACACAAAACTGTAGCACTCAAGACCGAGTTAGAGAAGATTCGCGAGCAGGCTCAGAATTTTGAATAAGTCACTGAGTCGCGGATAGGGATCATAAGCATATATAGTGCTAAATAGTATGGAGAGTCGTAACGGAATTCTATTTGTTGTTTCTGCCCCCTCGGGGGCGGGTAAGTCTACGCTTTGTTATAACCTAAGGCATACACCCGAGTTTGTTTTCTCAGTTTCCTGCACCACAAGAGAATCACGTCCAGGAGAGGTTGATGGTGAGGATTACTTCTTTATTAGCCGTAAGGAGTTTCAAAGGCGTATTGAAGAAGGTAAGTTTTTAGAATATGCCAAGGTTCATGGCAATTATTATGGGACTTTGAGATCTGAGGTGGTGCAACACCTCAAAGTCGGCCATGATGTAATGTTGGATGTAGATGTGGTGGGTGCTCGGACATTAAGGGGTTTAGAAGACCCATTCATCCAGCAAGCGCTCATAGATGTTTTTATATTACCTCCTAGTTTGGAAGTATTGGAAAAGCGTTTGAGGAAACGAGGAACAGAGTCAGATGAGCAAATTCAAACCAGGCT
Organism: Verrucomicrobiota bacterium; assembly: GCA_039192515.1. Lineage (NCBI taxonomy): Bacteria > Pseudomonadati > Verrucomicrobiota > Verrucomicrobiota bacterium. The sequence continues at coordinate 16,984 of JBCCXA010000011.1, forward strand.
AGAAAATGCGGCTAAAGAGATGCCTTTTTGGCATGGTTACCGATACACTATAGTGAGCGGTTCGGTTGAAGAAGATCTACAGAAGTTCCGTGCTATCATGAGGGCTGAGCGCTGTGCAAGTCATCGTCTACTAAGCCGAGAAGATGGATATCCACAATTTCAATAGTTTATCGTTATGGAGAATACACGTATTTTATTGGGAGTTACCGGGTCTATTGCATCTTTTAAAGCAGTAGAATTAGCGAGCCAATTGACTCAGCAAGGTTTTGAGATAGATGTCATTATGACTGAGGGTGCCTTGAATTTTGTCAGGCCTTTGAGTTTTGGTGCGATTACAAAGCGGCCCGTTTATACAAACTTATGGGATGAAGATCCCGGTGCGGGAACCACCCATATTGAGTTAGCGGATCAGGCTGATCTCGTTTTATTGGCTCCTGTCACAGCACACTTATTAGCGCAAATGGCTCAAGGCCTAGCGCCTGATCTTTTGACCTCTATCTTATTAGCTGCAAAGTCTAAAGTCATCGCTTGCCCTGCCATGAACGGTAAGATGTGGGAACACCCTGCTACAGTAGCCAATGTTGAGATTCTCAAGTCTAGAGGCGTTATAATTTTTGAACCTGAGGCTGGCATGCTAGCTTGCGGATATGAAGGCAGCGGGCGGCTACCTTCTGTAGATGATATCGTAAGCTTGGTGAAAAAGGAATTGGCTGGGTCATAAGGTTTAGCTAGATACTAGTCCTATGGATTGGCGTATGAAGCAGGACGATGTTGCAGTTCTTATAATAGATATGCAGGAAAAACTGATGCCTTCAATCTATGAATTTGAGCTGTTAGAGAAGAAAGGGGTTCAGCTTGTATCATGTGCTGGTAAATTGAATCTGCCTGTATGCTTTACCGAGCAATATCCCAAAGGTCTCGGAAAAACCTTGCCCAACATCATTCAACTTGCTCCTGAAGCACCCGTATTAGAAAAAACACGTTTCTCGGCAGACTGTTCCTTAGATGTTGTATCAGCCAGACATATAGTTCTTGCCGGCGTAGAAGCTCATATTTGTGTGCGTCAGACGGTTTATGACCTCAAGCGTAGCGGAAGAGTCGTGCATGTCTTAGCAGATGCTGTTGGCTCTCGTGAACCTTTAGCGAAAGAAGTTGCAATGCGCGAAATGCAAGCCGACGGTGTGTTATTTACAACGCTGGAAGGTTTTCTCTTCGAGCTTCTGCAAGATTCTCAGCACCCAAAATTCAAAAATATCTCTAAAATCCTTAAATAGGGAAAAAAATACCAATTTTTGTCATTTGCCTAAGCAAGAAAACTTATGTAGATGTCTTTTCGCAACTATTTGGTTTATAGGAAGTTATATAAGACTAATATCCAATTATTTACTTATTAGAAGACATTTATTTCTTCTGATATCAGTTGATTATTAAGACTCTTACGACAATATTAATTTATCGGGAATGGACCCGAAATAGGATTATGATTATGAATGACAAGTTGCTGCTTAGCGAGAAGACGATGAGGCTTCATATACCCGCCAACGTTAATAGAAGAGGGGAATCTAGGGATAAGATATCGCATCATCTTAGCAGTCACTCCGGTGCTGATAACAAAAACAACCAGACTATCAAATTAGGTTATTTTGAATTTAAAAATCTAAAACCATGGCTGGAAATAAATTTATTTGATGAACCTAGCTATGTAGAATTGGCAACAGGTTGTTATATTTTGGGTCGTATGGAAGAAAATGACAAGTCAGCAAATATTAGTTTGACGAATATTTCTATCCCGGATTTAAGTGTTTCTCGCATGCACTGTAAGATTGAAGTTGCGAATAATGGAATTCGCATTTCCGACCTAAATTCTACAAACGGTGGATCGATCATTCGGAAAACGGGTGAATTTATCAACCTCAAGGCTCGCAAAAATATTCCTCTCTTAGAGGGAGATAGCATCACTCTAGGGGCAGTGTCATGCCAAATGTCCATGCTAGGGCCCAATCCCTCAAAGCCTTATTCAGTTTTGGGTAGGATTTGAATAAGAGCTTTATTTTTCCTAATTGAGCGGAGTCAAGGATTTAGGTTTTCTAAAAAGAAGAGGTGGCTAATCTAAGGGAGATGTGGATTAAGTCGTTTCCAGAAAAATTGAGTCTCAATTTTCTTAAAATTGGAGCAGGCTATATGCTTCTAGGTCTTGTCGTAGTAGCTTGTTTGTTTAGTGCTTGCGCTAGTAATCGAACAGAAGGCAACTTAGTAGCTTCTTGGTATGGTGAGCCTTTTCATGGAAGGCAAACGGCTTCAGGTGAAATTTATAACATGCATGGTTATACTGCTGCACATAAAACAGCAGATTTTGGGACTATTATGTTAGTTCAAAATCCTCAGAATGGACGCTCTGTTAAGGTTACCGTGACGGATAGGGGGCCTTTCGTTCATGGCAGAGATTTGGATTTATCACTGGGAGCGGCAAAGAAGCTGGATATGGTAGAGCAAGGAGTAATCTCCGTTTATGTTCAGGTTGTGGGATACGATGATCGTTATGCGACTTACATTAAAGGCGGTCGAGTTACTCCGGTTGCTGAGGGGGGTGGTCAGACTTCAGATCCGATTTTGCAAACTGGAGGGTATTTAGGCACTGCGACTTATACCATTCAGGTAGGGTCATTTCGTCAGGCAGATAATGCGAACCGTTTGAAAGCTGACTTAGAGAGGTCTTATAATAATGTTCGAATGGAACAAGCAACTGTTCAAGGGGCTCGCTATTATCGAGTCAAGGTGGGGAGTTTCGAGAACCCTTCTCAAGCTGGTGCAACACTGCAATCGCTTATAGATAGAGGTATTTCTGGGAAAGTGCTCCAAGACTAGCAGCAGTTCATTTCTTTTCTTGCCCGCTTAACTGAGAGTTGTTTTAATCCCGCGCATTATGGGGATAGAAATAGCGGCATTATTTGATTGGGATGGAGTGGTGATTGATTCTTCGCGGCATCATGAAGAAAGTTGGGAGCGCTTGGCAGATGAAGAAAAACGAGATTTACCTCCTGACCATTTTAAAAAAGGCTTTGGAATGAAGAACGAAGTCATTATACCACACATGTTAAAATGGACCCAGGATGGCGACGAAGTTAGGAGAATCTCACTTCGCAAGGAAGAGCTTTATCGTGAAGTGGTGTTGGAGTGGGGGATAGATCCTTTACCTGGTGTCAGGGAATGGTTAGAGATATTAAGGGCCGAAGAAATTTTATGTGTCATTGGATCTTCTACTCATCGACTTAATATAGAAACAGCACTTGATAAGCTTGGTTTGAGGCATTTTTTCCACGAATTAGTTACAGCGGAAGATGTTAGTCGTGGGAAGCCAGACCCTGAAGTCTTTCTAAGAGCTGCAGCAAAAGCGGCGCAGCCGGCAGAGCGCTGTGTGGTTTTTGAAGATGCGCATGTAGGCATAGATGCCGCAAAAGCTGCGAAAATGAAAGTGGTTGCTGTCGCAACGACTCACCCTGCTGCTGAATTAAGAGCTGCTGATCGTGTGGTAAGTAGACTAAATGAGTTAACCTTGAACGATTTGAGGAACTTGTTGAGTAGCTAGAGGGGTATGGGGAAATTGTCTAAGAGTTTGGTAGAGTGTGTTACGTTGCACTGGCAGCTTGCCACGCGCCCTTAATGAGGAAATGATCTCTTTTGCTAAAAATGCCTCACCATGTTTTCCCCCGGATTCTCGAGTAATAGATTCTTCAAATAAGGTTCCACCAAAGTCATTGCAGCCCCAATCTAATGAATCTAAGGCGAGTTCTTTGCCTAGTTTTACCCAGGATGTTTGAAGGTTGTCTATCAAGCCCGCAAAAAACAGTCTAGCTAATGGATAGAGCCTACGTGCTTTTTCGAGTGTGAGAAGGTGAAGGTTAGAGTCATAAGTGGTGGGTGAATGGCTAGATTGCCTCATGCGTCGACCAAGAGCATTCTTGTAAGGAACGAAGGTCAAGGGAATAAATTCGCTAAAGCCACCAGTCTCTTCTTGAATGGATTTAAGTATTTGAAAATGAGTTTCAATGTGTTGCCAGGTCTCAATGTGACCTATCATAATAGTAGCTGTGGAAGGCAATCCTAGTGTGTGGGCTGTTCGTATGATTTCTGTCCAAGTTTTTGAATCAAGCTTGTTACCTGAGATAACCTGACGAACTTCATCAACTAAAATTTCTGCCGCCGTGCCTGGGATAGAATTGAGCCCAGCCTCAAGGAACCTGGCTAAAATACTCTGATAGGGTAAACCAGTTTTGAGATGCAATGAATGAATCTCCATAGGTGAAAAAGCATGGATATGAAGATGGGGAAAGCAATTTCTAATCTTTTTGAGAAGGTCGGTGTAATAAGTAAAAGGGATGTCTGGATTAATGCCTCCTTGGATACATACTTCTGTTATTTGAGGTGTGAGATAAAGCCTCTGAATAATCTCATCAATGCTTCTGGTATAAGCATCTGAAGCGTTTTTAGTTCGTTGAAAACCGCAAAAGGAACATCCTACATTGCAAATATTCGTGAAATTTGCGTTACGATTAATGACAAAGGTCACGTGGTTGTTATGTAGCTTAAGATTAAGCTCTTGTGCTGCTTGAGTTAATTCCGGTATAGGTAGCGACCACAATTCAGACCTCTTCAAAGGTCGAGGAGTTTTAAGTTTTACTGTAGAATACAACTTTGGGTCGATCCAATTCTGAGATATATATTTTGGGTATATGGCAAGGCGTTCTCTTAGACTTCGGCCACTAGAATGTGCTAGAGATTCGTAATGACTAACTTGAGACCAGGGACTAGCTTGATTAACTTCATCGCGGTTCATTGATATTCCCCCGAGATCGTCAATGTAAGGGAGCAGCTCTGATAAATAAGGGTTAAGATTAGGAGGGATTTGGATGGGGACGTCTGGGCAGACATTCCTCCAATAACGGATAAGCTCAAGATATTCGCTTAAAGGAATCTGTACCTGGTCGATTTTTGAATCTTTATTGGGAATGTAGTTTTGGATAAGTATCTCTTGTAAGTGGTGGTATTGATCATAAAGATCGGCTAGCGCTTTAAGAGACCTTAGGCGTGAGGAATGAGATTCTCCAACACCGATTAAAATCCCTGAAGTAAAAGGTATAGATAATTTGCCTGCTTGACGAATGGTATCTAAGCGAGTCTTCGGGTTTTTTTGAGGTGCTACTTTTCTAAGATATTCAATATTTTCTAGCATAAGACCCATGGATGCGTGGTAGGGGCGAAGTCGTTTTAATTTATTAGCAGATAGCGCACCTAGGTTGCAGTGCGGTAATAATCCAGATCTAAGAGCCCTGGCAGCAACCGCGTTAGCAAAATCGATAAAATCTGAATGCCCTCTCTCCTTTAATGCTTCTTGAATATGAGGAAAGATAAATGGGTTCTCTCCTGAAATAATTAAAGCTTCTTTGGCTCCTTGAACTTTGGCTTGTTTCAATAGTAGTGAAATGTTTTCGTCTGATATCAAGCCTTCAGAACGGGTTCGAAAACCGCAATAACCGCATGACCATGGGCAGTCGTGGGTCAGGCAGAGTGTAACTGAGCTTGAATAAGTAAGGGGTGAATTTAGTTTCTCTACTTCGAACTGCTTTGTGATGTTAGAAACCATAACAACGTATCCTAAGCTACTCCCTTGATTCCATTAGTCAAACCAAGCGCAATTATTATCATTTTTTAGCTTCTGTATTGTCAAGAGAATGGAATGAGCTAGAACAAGGAGAATGAAAATGCATTTGATCATTTCTTGTATTGTCGTAGCGCTGATTGCCTCTTGTGCACCGACTGATCCCAGTCATCCTAAGTTTGTAGTCGCTAAGGGTCAAGGTATTGAAATTACTCGCGCTGAGCTAGACGGTGTCTTACAACCTCGTCTTGATCGTGTCCAACAGAGTGGTAGAGAAATTACGAATGACCAACTTTACAATATGCAGAAACAGGCCTTAGAGAGAATGATAACGGATCGACTTATCTATAACGAAGCTTCTAAACTAGGACTCGCGGCTGAAATCGAAAAGCAAGTGGAAGAACAGCTCACGAAAACACTTTCTAGATTCAAATCTGAGGAGGAAAAGCAAAGTTATTTTCAAAAAGCGAAGACTTCATTGGAGCAAATGAAGACTGTGCGGAAGAGTCAGGTAGCACGTCGCCTTGTTTATGAGAAAAAAGCTGAGGATGGTGTGACAGTGAAAGAGGAGGATGCCAAGGCATACTATGAGTCTACTAAGGATCGTTGGAATGTGCCTGAGAGAGTTCAGCTACTGGAAGTGATTTTGCGCCAAAGACCAGATGACGACGACGCAACAAAAGCTGGTGCAAAGAAATTAGCAGACGAGCTCGTAGCTCAAATGAAAGAAGGGAAAGATATCAAGGAATTGACCGAATACCTCAAGAAGAAGCAGGTTTTAGGTGGTAAAGCTTTTGCCAAGCGTTCAACTTATGCCAAGGGTAGAGTGGATAAGCAAATAGAGGAAGTTGTCTTTGCTTTGGAGCCTGAAGAGGTTAGCAAAATTGTTGAATCCAGAAGGGGATTGCATGCCTATAAGTTAGTTCAAAGATTCCCTGCTAGTGATAAATCTTATGAAGATGTAAGGGATAGGATCGTGAGTAATTTGGAAAGACGTGAGAAGGACAAGCAGAGACGCGAGTTACTTCAAAGCCTAAGGGAGTCTGCCGATGTTACGGTCTTGCTACCTGAAGCTGAGAAAGAAGAACCAGAGGAAAATAGCGATAGTTAATTCCAAATCTAAACAAGTGGGACTTACCGATCAGTGAATATATCCAAACAACTCGATTATCGTGTAAATAAAATCCTTCAAAAGCTTGAGCAAAGAGCTCTGCAAGCACCTGGACTTTACCCTATAAAGAGGGGTCAAGATTTTCTTTCTATTGTCACCCACGGTCTAGAGAAATACTTAAATCGCCCTCTTGGAATTAAGCTGGATGAATTGAAAATCTCTGACAAAATACTTGTTGTTGATTGGCTAGAGGATCTATGGCGTTGCCCTGAAAGAGCGATTCAGCTCAATGCGCAGTTTCTTATCGATAAAGGCAAAGGTCTCTCTAATAATAGCTTGTTATTTACACAAGAGATTACAGGATAGATAGCTGAAGCGGTTCTGCGTATTGAATTTATGATTATTGCCATTGCTTTTTTAGGGATTCTATTTTTTGTTGTTCTGATTGTCGCGATGTGGATGGTCGGTGTTTACAACAAGCTAGTGGCACTCCGAAACCGTTATAAAAATGCCTTTGCTCAAATTGATGTTCAGCTTAAAAGGCGTTATGATCTTATTCCTAATTTAGTAGAAACTGCTAAGGGCTATCTCAAGCATGAAAAAGAGACGCTTGAAGCAGTGATTTCGGCTAGAAATACTGCGGCAAGTGCCAACCAAAAGGCTGCGGCTAATCCAGCTGATAGCCAAGCGATAGCCGGATTAGCAGGGGCTGAGGGCGCTTTAACAGGTGCCCTAGGTCGATTGTTTGCAGTGGTTGAGGCATATCCTGACCTGAAGGCTAATCAAAATATGGCTCAGTTGACAGAAGAGATGACTTCTACGGAGAATAAGGTTTCCTTTGCCCGTCAGGCTTTTAATGATGCGGTCATGCTATACAACACTCAGTTAGAGCTGTTCCCCAACAACGTGATAGCTGGAATGTTTCAATTTACTTTAGCTCAAATGTTCGAAATTACGAATGATGAGGAACGTGAGGCTCCTAAAGTTTCTTTTGATTAAGGCTAGCTTAGGTTAGCATTATGGATTTTTTTGGTAAGCAAGACCAAGCTAAGAAAAATACTAAACGCTTAGGCCTTTATTTTTTTGGAGCAGTGGTTCTGACGGTCACTTCTGTTTACTTCATGGGCGTGGGTTTATTTTTGGTAGCTGTAAACGAAGATGTTAAAGCATTTTTTTTTCAAGGTGCAAATGATTCTGTTGATACAGTCTATCAGACTTTTTATGCATTCAGTGAGCCAATTTATGATGATTTAGTCTGGAGGGAGAAGGAGTATTGGATTTTGGATGCTGAGCTTTTCTTGCTTACTACTCTCTTCACGGGAATCATTATTTTTATTGGGAGCAGCTACAAAACGCACCAACTGTCTAAAGGAGGAGCCTATGTGGCCACTCTGCTGGGAGGAAGGCTTTTAAATCCTGAAACAGAGGATTTGGATGAAAAGAAGCTTCTTCACGTGGTGGAAGAGATGGCTATTGCTTCTGGTATGTCGACTCCACAAGTTTTCATTATGGATCGGGAAGTAGGAATTAATGCTTTTGCCGCCGGTTTTAATCCTAGTGACTCGGTTATTGGAGTTACCAGAGGTTCTTTAAAGGGACTTAGTCGAGACGAATTACAAGGTGTTATTGCCCATGAATTTAGTCATATTCTTAATGGAGATATGGCTATGAACATGCGCTTGGTTTCCCTTTCTTATGGGATTTTATTTATATCGATTATAGGTCGTTATCTTATGAGGATGCCTTTTTTTTGGCGAATGGATAGTAACCGTCATGATTATTCTTATGGTTCCATTACTCGAAATAGAAATGGCAAAGGTGGTGGTTTGTTGGTCATCGTTGCCTTCATGATGGTATGTGGTTTTTGTTTGTATCTGATAGGCAGTGTGGGTTACTTGATTAGTCAGCTATTACGCACTGCGGTTTCCAGGCAAAGGGAATTTTTGGCAGATGCTTCAGCCGTGCAATTTACTAGAAACAAAGAAGGTATACTAAGGGCGCTTCTAAAAATAGGGGGGTATCGAGAAGGCTCAAAAATCATTAACCCTTCGGCTAGTGAAGTGAGCCACTTTTTCTTTGGGAGTGGGTTATCTGGGTTTGATCAATGGTTTTCTACACATCCTCCCTTAAAAAAGAGAGTCGAAGCTATGGATCCAAATTTTCAAGGAATATTTCCAGAGTTTGATATGAAGGTGGCTGATTTGGAATTTAGCGATAATCAGGATAGTGCAATGGAAATGGTGAATAATTTTTGTTATGCGACCGCTGTTTCAGCTTCTGAATATATGAGGGATTTGGAAGAAAAAGAATTTACCCCTCATTTGTACTACGCGCAGGCAGTGCGCCAAGGAATGCCTCAGATCATTTATCGAGCTGCTCATGAGCCCTTTGGAGCTCGAGCACTCATCTATGGGGTTCTACTGGATTATGATGATCAGGTTCGAAGAGCGCAAATTGAGCAGTTAGAAAAAAAAGCGGATCCTGAGGTTGTAAAGGAGCTGCATCGATTATGGGAACACATCTGGAAACTTCCAGCAAACCATAAGATTCCTGTTATAGATATTTCCACGCCTGCTCTTCGCTTATTGAGTGCAGAACAGTACGAGACTTTTCGAAGCAATGTAAAGGCTTTAGTTCATATGGATCAGAAAATATCTTTATTCGAATTTGTTTTAGAGAAAATGTTGATTCAGCACTTGGATATCACTTTCAAGAGCCATAAAAAGAAAAAGACTAGGTATAATGCGCTGCTCCCCATCATAGATGAGTCCATGATTCTTCTTTCAACTTTAGCTCATATTAGCAGCGAAAACGCAGATGCAGCAGAAGCATTTCATAAAGGCTCGCATCAATTAAATTTAGCCGACGCTAGCTACAGTTTCTTACCTCAAGAAGAGTGTGGTCTGGCGGAGTTAGATGAGTCGCTAGATAAAATTTCTTATGCAAATATGGCCATTAAAAAGAATATTCTGTACGCTTGTTGTTTAATTGTCTTGGCAGATAATAAAATTGACATAAGAGAGGCAGAATTGTTACGAGCAATAGCGGATGTATTGGAATGTCCTATTCCCCCATTTGTTCTAGAAAAAAAGATGTAACTCATTTAATACAAAGAGTTTATATCTTTTTATTGAACACTCTGCTGAAATCGATACAATATTAACCCTGAAAGGAGTTTAGGGTTTACGAAGCCGGAGCCTTTGGGGAATCCATTAGAATTCCTAAAGAAAACAATAAGAATTAACCTCAACCCTTGTTCCGGTGATATGCGAATCAGAGTGTTATAGATCTGAGTGATCGGTCTAATGAATCTGCGAAAGGTAAATGAATTCTCGCGAAGTAAAGGTTCACTCAGAATTGGTAGATTTTGTAAGCAGGCACAATAGATGTCTTTTTCAGAAAGAAGACAATGAAGTGAAACCAGTGTAAAAATGATTTTTGGATATACATTCACATCAATGGTACAGAAATCACTTGGTTGCTTGGGATTAGATCAAGCTCACACAAACGGTACGATGTTGGGTAACATCGGAAGGCTGGAGGTAGCCGCCAGACTGTGTTGATTCGTATTGCCCTAATCTGAGGCAATGACAGAAAATTCGACAAAAGAAAAAAGTCAGAATCGTAGGCCGCGTAGTGGTGGTCGTCGCAATTCTAGATCAAAGAATTCGCGTTTTAGAAACAGATCGACACGTAGTAATTACACACGTCGCAAAAGTTCACCTAAAAAGAAGAGCTTTTGGGAAAAAGTGCTTAGTTTCTTTGGGCTGGACAATCACAGCAAAAATGGATCTAGCAAATCCCGCTCTACCCGTCCTGGTAAAAACGGCAGAAATACTGCCTCTGCTAAGGAAAAGAATCCTCGTAAAGAGACGAAGCCAAAAACACCTCGCGTGGAACAAGATCCAGTAGAAGTCACTACGCCCAAGCTTTATGTGGGTAACTTATCTTATGATCTCGCAGAGAGTGACCTCTTTGATTTGTTTTCAAATGCGGGATCCGTGAAGAATGTTGAGATTGTGCGTGATCGCAATTCAAAATCTAAAGGTTTTGGTTTCGTTGAAATGCAAAGCTTAGATACTGCGAAACAGGCAGTAGACAAATACCATCGTTATGATTTCATGGGACGTCAATTAGTCGTAAGCGGAGCTAAACAAAACTAAAAATCTAGCTCTCATACTATGCCATTTTTAGAAGCCGACCTTTTGGGTCGGCTTCTTTGGTCTGAAGAGAAGCTTGCACAAAGGCTTGAAGTAACTTACGTCATAAGCTAGAGAAGTTAGATGTTTTTATCCTATCTCTTATTTCATGACCTAGAGTATTTTTGAGTTAAATTAAAAACAGCCATTTTTGTCATACCGCTGGCTCAGCCAGCGTATCCAGGAGATTGAAGTATTCATAGATTTTCCCGCCGTATTGATTTTCTGATATTAATACGGATCCAAGCGCCAAGAGACTACACAGCTCTCCAGAGGCTTTGATCGGTGAAATGATAGGTTGGATTAGGCATGGTTGCCTATTTATTAAAGACTAAATTTTAGTATTGTGGATTGCTTTCTTCGTTTGGATCAGTAGCCTCAAACCTCACTTTGGATCAAGAGATCGATAGCCGCGATGCAGGAATGGTTAAATACAATTTTACTAGGGGTTATTGAGGGGATTACCGAGTTTTTACCAATCTCTTCAACAGGACACCTGATTATTATTCAGGACTTTCTAAATGACTCTCGTTCAGAGTTTTTTAATGTAGGGATTCAATCAGGAGCAGTGCTTGCAGTGGTTTTAATCTATTGGAGAAAGTTAATAGATTTAGGTTTGAATTGGCAAAAACCAGAGCAGCGAGATTATATTTTAAAACTCAGCGCAGCTTTTACAATAACAGCCGTTCTTGGGTTAACTGTGAAATTTTTTGGCGCAGAATTACCTCAATCAAAAGAGCCTGTTGCTTGGGCAGTCTTAATTGGAGCATTAGCTATTTTCGCAGCCGAGTCAGTTCTAGCGAAGAAACAAATCACGGATGATATTCTTTGGAAAGCGGCCTTAATTATTGGGGCGGCTCAAGTTTTAGCAGGAATATTTCCAGGCACTTCCAGATCTGCCGCAACGATTATAGCTGCAATGCTGCTTGGTGTCTCTCGGGTAAAGGCAACAGAGTTTTCTTTTCTCTTAGGCATACCGACTATGTTTGCTGCCGGCTTTGTGACACTTGTCAGTGCATTAAAAGAGGAAGGTGAATTGCCTAAAGGTGAGTTCGCACATTTTGTGGTAGGTTTTTTAGTGTCTATGATTGTTGCCTTTATAGCAGTAAAATGGTTGCTTGGCTTTATTCAAACCCACACTTTCACACCGTTTGCTTGGTACCGTCTTGTTTTAGGTCTTGGGCTGCTAGGTTGGATATACCTTTGACGATAGCGCCCCTGAACTGTTCTGGAGGAATAAGTCCTGCTGAGATTAACATCTTCCAGGCTTGTTCCATCGTTAGGCCGCTATGGATAACAGAGTCTTCTTCAAAGACCAAAACAAACCCCGTGATAGGGTTAGGTGCGGTTGGTACAAATACAGAAGCTAGCTTTTCATTATTAGGCCCATTGAAGTGGCTAGTAAGAAATCCTACTAGATAACCATTTAGTGTCGGATATTTGAGAAAGACTACCTGCTTGTTTTCGAAGCCTTTGGATGAGCCTCCGATTTTTTTAAAGGAGTCGATCACCTGCTTAATGAGTGGGTAGATCACATTAACTACAGGTATTTTAGCAAGCACCTTTTCAGTATAGAGCAGTAGTTGCTTACCGATAACGTTGGTCGCTAACAATCCAACTAGGAATACCAGTAGAAGTGTAATGATAAAGGCTAGAAACTGAATGCCGAACTCAACCAAGATGGCCTCGGGTAAATCACCAAAGATACCCGTGGCGACATCTCTAACAATCGGTTTGAAAACACGGCTTACCTGATCAAATATAAAATAGAGAATATAAATAGTAAGCGCCAATGGCCCTAAGATGACCAGACCTGTAAGGAAGACATTCCTGACCCAGATCAATAGATCTGCTTGCGATTTCTTCTCTGACATATAGTTAAATGAATCCTAATGCTTAATAAGTGTAATTGCGTAAAAACCAAGCACACCTAAAATTAGCATTACAATCAGTGCAATTTCCAAATATTTCTCTAAATATTTTTTGATGCTGTTACCAAAGAAAAAGATGAGAATGGCCTGAAAAAAGAAACGTGCTCCACGCCCAATGACAGAGGCTACAATTAGAGTGATCAGGTCAAGGTGAGCAACCCCTGCAGCTATGGTAAATACCTTGTATGGGATAGGGGAAACTGCTGCTACCAATATAGCCATAAAGCCGTGATTTTTGAAAGTATCTTGCAAGCTTAAAAAGACATCTTCTTTATGGTAAAACTCTACGATGAGTTTTCCAACCAATTCATAGAAAGCAAAGCCTATGTAGTATCCTAGAACACCACCTAGAACTGAAGCTACCGTGCACCATAACGCGAAGATAAGACCTTTTTTAGGTTTGCCAAAACAGAGTGCTGATAAGAGTGGGTCAGGCGGAATAGGAAAAACGGAGGATTCTATAAACGAAAGGAAGCATAGTGCGGGGAGAGCGAATTTGGTTTCAGCCCAGCTCAAAGTCCAGTCATAAAGTTTTCGAATGATGTTTTTTTTGTTATGAGATTGAGGGGGAGGGGCTGCGCAAGGTTCTGACATGGCAAGCAGTAAAGCGTTGCTTAGTTGCTAAGGCAATGTCGAATCATAATTTTTTATGTATCATACGGGTTTAATCAAGTCGTATTGGTCTATACGCAGAGTTGTCATCATAGTGGTTCAAGTTGCAATGGGTCTCTTAGGAGTAGCTTAAGCGGAATCTACTTATAGCCAAGCTCCACCAAGGACATAGTTTTGATGAATTGGTTTTCCACAAAGTATTGTGCAAATTTTCAACAGACCTTGAGTCATTAAGAAGATGCCAACGATCTTCGCTACTTAAACTATCAGGCCCCTTCAATATGAGATCTTTCACTAAGTGCTCAAAACGCTTTTGTGTAAGGGGTTGTTGTTTAGAACGCGGTCTCAGAAAACCGTAATGCAATGCATTGACATAAGGATCTAAAGCTACCCGGATAAGTCCTTGGTGAGGTACAAGCTCAGGTATGGGAGTCTCTATTTTTTCTCGCTTTGATAAAATTTTTTCTAACAGTTTGATTTCTTTGCATGGTTTGACTTCTTCTGGCGTAAGCAATAAATCTTGCTTTTTAAACCATAACCCTAAGCCATGGTGACTCGTGATGATGGAAAGCAGTGGTGCAAATAACCAACTTAGAAAAATGGGGCTTGCCCAAAAAAATAAAAAAGGGTTAATGATCCCAGCCAATATAGCCCAAAATAGGCCTACTAAAGTTTGCCCTCCATGAGCTGCCAAAGCACTGGTTAGGGAAGTGTGAGATTGGCTATCACGGTTCTGCGTATTCCATTGCACTTTCTGTCCTATTAATGTACCAAGAACGAAAGCCGAGTGAAAGAGCATTAAAAGTGGGGCCAGCAAAGAAAAAAAGACCACTTCAATAAGCACTGATATGCTGGCTTTTAAAAAACCTCCGAAACGGATGGCAAATGCAGGGTCAATAAGTAATCGAATGATGGTGAAGAGTTTGGGTCCAAAAAGATAGACGAAAGAAAGACTTAGTATAATCAAGCCATGTAGCATGATAGATTCAGGCATAATGGCTAACTTGCTAGGTTGCGAAAGTAGGCTCAAGTTACTTACATAGAAGCTATAGGTAAGCAAAGTGCTCATTAACAAAAAAAGGAGCCAAAGAGGTGCAGATAGATAAGCAAGAATGCCATTGATCATATGGGTTCGATTGGCAAATGGTATTTCTCCAAATAGCGCGATCCATATATGTTGTAAGTTTCCTTGACACCAACGGCGGTCTCGAGAAGCGAAGTCTAGTAAGGTGGGTGGACATTCTTCATAGGAACCCTCTAGATCATGCGCTAGCCAGATTTCATAGCCTTGCTTATGAATTAAGGCTGCTTCTACAAAATCATGGCTCAAGACTCGCCCTCCTAGGGGACTATTGCCAGGAAGTGCGGGTAGGGTGCAGTATTTGATAAACGGGGCCATTCGTATAATGCCATTATGCCCCCAATAATTTCCGCCTGATTGTTGCCAAAGGTTAAGCCCCGCACTGCTTATTTCTCCATGGATCCGATTTGCAAATTGTTGTAGCCGTGCAAAAAGAGTTTCTCCCTGGAATATTCTGGGACTGGTTTGGATAATGCCCACTTGAGGGTTTTTTTCCATCATAAGCACTAAGGAGAGAAGCGTTTCCGTGGTCATGAGGCTGTCCGCATCAAAGCAGATCATATGATCATAGTTAGATCCCCACCTCCGGCAAAAGTCACTTATATTACCGCTTTTTTGGTTTAAATTTTTAAATCTATGACGGTAGTAAATCTTTTCTTCAGCATCTAGTTTTTGAATGAGTGATAGCCAGTGTTCTTCCTCTGCAATCCAGCGGTTAGGATTTGTAGAATCACTGAGTATAAAAATATCAAAAGCGTCTAAGTGCCCTGACTTTTTGAGAGCTCGATAGGTAGTTTCAACTCCAGCATAGAACCGACTGGTGTCCTCATTATAGACGGGGAAGAGTAGGGCAGTTTTGCTGCTGAGATTTAAATGCTTTTGCTCTGTTTTACTTAAGCTAAGGTAGATACTTTGTGAGATCTGTCTCATTTCCGACTGTGTCATTACCAAATAGAATCCAAAAAGTGCTTGAGCGAACCCGAAAACAAGCACTGCGTTAAGAGGAATGTAGATAATAAACAAAAACCAGTGACGTGTGGTCATAGAGTAACGTGAGATAAAATCTAAAAAGAGGCAAGGCCCTGCTATGGATAAGATAGTAATACATAGCCATAATAGCACCCTAAGTACTACCATATGTTTCGTTTGGCTTTTCCAGCTTTGTTGATACCTGGGGTTCATCTTGAAAATAGGTAGATAAGATAAATGAGCATGATCACCATAAAGCTTGCCAGAATATACTGAGCTCCTGGGATAAATCTTATCATTTGTTGATAAGTGTGAGTAATGTTATCAATATCAGAAAAGTCTAGGGTAGGATTACCCATGGTAGAGCGTTGGAGGTCAGGCCCCTGCGTAAGTCGATACTGTAATAATAATTCCACTTCGGACTGAGGTAAGAATTTAGCGCTTAGTAAATATTCAGGTTTGCGTTGCAAAAGCTTGGAAGTGTGTAAAAGAAGCAAGAGACGGCGGCGTTGCGTGGTGTCTGGAGGTATATCAAGCTGGGCTGCTATTTTTTTTAAAGTAGCATCAATTTGCTTTAATGCGAGATCTGCTGCCACTTGCTCTAGGTCGTCTGTGTCATCATAGCAATATAAATTAGCCTCCTCTAAAATTTTCAGGACTTGATGGCTGCGGGATATACGGTCCTCTATACCATAAGCTCTCAATATGCCATCTACACGCGTGAACGCATTATTTCGAGTTTCTGATGAAATTTGGTCTTCTACTAAAACTAGGGTGTCCATGTGTAGCTCCAGGTTTCAGAATAAGGTTTAGCATCTTTTTTTAACTTAAGAGCCAAATCAAATCCATTAAGTTTTGAGGAATCTTCAATCTTGGGGCTTTTCAAGTCAATCAAGACGCGAAAGCAATTCTCAGGTTCATTAAAAATAATTCGAGGTGTAGTGATGACTGTAGCTCCTGAAGCTTCAAAATCCACCGTATATGAGCTAATATTAATAGCGCTTCCTTGGCTAATTCGTTCGATATCAATGACAAAGCTGGTGGTTTCCTCCTCTAATGTTTTTGAGCCAATATGAGTGTCTAGGATACGAGCTAGATCTGATTCAGGATCCGTCTTTCGCATCTCGACTGTATATTGAATTCTGTAAGGTTTTTTGGAAGCAGGCGCTTGTTCAGGCGTCCAAAAGGCATTGACGTTGTCAACAATTTCGTTGGTGGTAGGAAAGGTGTAAAGAATGACAGAACCCTCGGGCCAGACCTCGCCTGGTGTCACCCAGGCAGATGGACGATGATGATACTCAGCCTCTAAATCTTCATAATTTTTGAAGAGTCGATCCCTTTGCATAAGTCCGAATCCATGAAGTTCCTTCACTTTGAATTGATTGACAACTGGCTGAGCAGGGTTAGAAAGTGGTCGCCAGATCCAACTATTGCTTTCATGAATGAGTAAGCCATCTGAGTCGTGCACTTCAGGTCTCCAATCGGCAGGCTTATCAATGGTGTTTTCACCAAAATAGAACATTGAGGTGAGTGGCGCAAAACCTGCCCGCGAGCCTGCTCCTTTCCAAAAGTAGATTTGAGCTAGAACATCAATGGTCGTTGTTTCTCCAGGACTTAGGGTAAATTCATAAGCGCCTGATACATTCTCTCCATGCAATAAGGCTAATATGGTGAGTTGGTTGGAATCAAGATCTGGTTTTTTTAGCCAGAATTCTCTAAAGAAAGGAAAACGCTCTCGTCCATTAATCGTATTTTGTGTTAATGCTCGCCCTGACAGTCCCCATACTTGAGTAGCGCCCAGAGCTCGAAAATAACTGGCTCCAAGGAATACAAGGACCTCATCATAGATATCAGATTTGTGCAGAGGGTAGAGCACTCTTATTCCCGCATAACCTCTCGGTTTACTAAAAAAATTAGGCTTGTAGGTGCTTTTTTCGTAATTAAAATTTTCCTGCATAAAAGGTATTTTTTGATGATGGGTATCTGTGATTTCGTTAATGTTTACCGACCTATTATAAAGCTTACCCATATGAAAAAACTCTACCCTGAATTTCGAAGGTTCATTCCACCAGAGTGCTTGTGATGGGCGAAAGCGAATGGAGCGATATGAATCATAATCGATATCTTCAAGATTTCGTGGCAAATCGGGTTTTGGAGCCGGTAGTTCCTTTGATGCAATTTCTGATGCCATCTTAGATACTGTCTTAAAAGTAATTTGTTCTCTTTTGTATGCGTGAACCTGTTCTGGTTCAGATATGAATAGAGCAAGCAGACTCAGGGCTATCAAACAGTTTGAATTATTATACATATTGCTAACCTGAAATTTATGAAATCTATAGCATGTTATATCAAATATGCAAACCGTCGGTGAGATAAGACAAGCTCTAAGATAAGTAACCATTGAGGTGGTTAAAAAAATGCAGCTAAGAACTAAAATTTAATCTACTATTAATTTAAGAACTCAGTTATACAATTTAAGTAAAGAGTTGGCGATGATTTTTCCCTTCGAACTTCAATTTATTAATTGTATATAATGATTTAATATAACTCAAATGATCTCATAAAAAAATGAATGAAATGTGTAAGTCTTTGATTCGCAAGGAAAAGAGAGTCGAAGAAGATGAATTCATGATAATGTCCTAGCTTAACTCTGACAGCGAGCGGAGGCCAAAATTTTAACTGCGTCGACTGCTAATCTGGTTTGAGTAGTGACATAGGTCTCAAAAGAGATACTCCGGGAGACTTTGTGCTGCTTCAGGTCAAGTTCTGGCGTAGATCTTTACTCTTTCCCTGGAGCCCATTTTATCATACTGTATACAAGGCTGGCGATCGCCTCCATGTTTCTGCATGGGGGAGGAAAGTCCGAACACCAGTGAGTAGCTTGCCTTGCGAAAGCAAGGGCAACCAGGTTCAAGCCTGCGTTGACGGAAAGTATCGCAGAAAATATACCGTCCTCCTATGGAGGGTAAGGGTGAAAAGGTGGAGTAAGAGACCACCGCTTCTATGGGTAACCAAGAAGGCATGATAAACCCCTGGCGGTGCAAGACTAAACAGGAAGCCTAAGTACTCACCTAGCTTCCGGGTAAGTTGCATTAGATAAATGATCGCCCCCTTGCCGCTAGTGATGGCGGGAAGAGGACAGAATTCGGCTTAAAGCCAAACTATGGAAGGCGTCTCCGAGCTGGGGACGCCTTTCTCCTTTTCAGACATGCGAGACACCCGATACCAATCGCTAATAAAAGGATGCTTGAAGGTTCTGGAACTATAATGAAGGTAGATTCATATCTTCCCTCAATTTCCGGTGAGTCCTGAATGATTGTGATTTCATCCAAGGTTACTGCGAAATCGTTAATGGGGTTGAGCACTTCAAATAAGATAAGCCCCTGTAGGTCCTGTAGCGCCTCTGGAACACCAACAAGGGTTAATTTACTAATGGAAAAATAGCTAAACCCCTCGTCAAGCTCAATAAAAGAGTTAATCAATGGAGTTGCCGGTATAATAGGAGCTTCATTTACCGTATCCCCGTAGAGTGTGAGCGTAATATTTGGTAGCTGCTCCAGCGGTGGTAGCGGGGTAGTAAGGCTGATATCAAAAGTAATATTATCTAAGGAAGTTTCTCCTGGATCGCTGGCAGGACCCACAAACTCAAGACCATTGTATTCAAAGAGAAAAGTTGGATTGCTTGCATCGAGCACAATTGTGGCTTGGGCCGATGCCTGAAATCCACAAACCCCAAGCAAGATTATGTACATAAGGAAGTTAATAGATCTCACCTTGGTGTAACATAACAGGATTAATGCTCTAAATACCAGCTATTTTTAGATTCTATTGTAGTATTTGCTTTATAAGCCAAAAAATTTCTTAATCTGAGTTTAACTCGGATGAGGTCATAGAAGTTAAACGAGATGCTTAAAACCTTGAGCCACAAGCAAAAGAGGCTGGACCAAGATGTATTAAAAAGGTGATATCTCTAAGAGACTCTATGTTTCTTGGGCCCAAGATCTTGCACAGATTTTAAGGCTCTATTGCATCATTCGGGTTTAATAATAAGAGCCGAAAACTTTGTATGACAGTCAACGGGAGCAAGATAAGCTTAGCTCGTCGACATAAAGTTACTGCTATCTCCAAGCTGTTAGCAGGTTTATATGAAAAGTTCTAGTTTAAGTGAACATTGTGCGGCTGAGAAAGTAGAGAAGACTGACCATGGCAGCGAAATCTCGCCCAGAAATATATATGATTTAGCCATATCCATTGAACAAGAGATACATAACTCTATCAATGCCTACGCTGTTTACTTTGATCTCATGTTGGCAGATATAGAAGGTAATATAGTAGCAAATGGAAGATCGGACTTATTCCAGTCTGTATGGAGTAATCAAGCAGGCGAGGACTGATTTCAGCAGGCTATTTATTCACAGTCAGGTGATGAGTATCGCTTCCTGGGTGTGCATGATTCTCCTCTTGTAAGACCAGCGTGTTTTAGTCTATTCCTACAGTGTAAGACAAAACGAGAAGAGCGACGGGGATGTCCTTGGGCATTCGGCATTTTCTTCAATTGGAACGATTTTGCGCAAACCATTGTTGAAAATACTCCTTTAAATAATAGTGAGCGCTCTACAACGCGAGTTTGTATCGTAAATAAGCTTATTTTGGCAGATACTTCTCACATGAGCTTAAAAGAGCAGCTTGATATACCAGGGATGAGTGAGTATATGGCATCAAAAAAGGGATTTACTATCCAAGACTTTTTAAATGGTTCAAGAAAACATATCATATCTTATGCCAATGCCCTAGGCTTTGAAAGCTGTTCGACGGGCTGGCACTCATTTATTATCCAAGAAACAGATGCGTAATGAATCTGTCCTTTTAAGAATGGATCCCTTCAACAAGTTAATCTGCATACCTAGACTATTATGGTATAAGTAAAAAATAATATTTCTAACAAGTTCTCAAAACTTTTTTTAGAGAGTGCTCAGAAAGGCATGAAACTGTTTCAAGTGGTGACTAGGCAGTGAGAGAAAATAGAATTAGCTGCAATATCCATCTGTCATAAAGATATAGGGCAGATAGGGTAAAAGGGCATCAGCTGTTGGTTGATCAGTCAATCGATGACATAAGTATGGTCGAGTATATAACTACTCATGCTCGTGCTAAAATTAGCATGAATACTTTTAAAACCAATTTCCTAACGAACCTGTGATTTGAAAAATAACATAGATGAAAGTAAAAATGTTACAGATGAGGAATCTGAAATAGTATTAAGTTCATTATCATCCTTAATTAACCCTGGATTTTGTCATAGAAGTTGAAAGAAATGCATAAAACCCTGAGCCACATTGAGAAGAGATTTGAGCAAAATGTATCTCTAAGGAGAGACTTCATGTTTCTGGGAGCTAACTCTTGCGCAAGCCTTTAAGTTTCTGCATCATGCGGCTTAAATATTCACCAAATGAAAATTATATCCATAATACTTACAATGATACACTTGACATGCGCATTGCATGCTAACATGCAGCCCAATATCATCATCATTTTCAATGATGATCAAGGCTATCAAGATTTAAGTTGTTATGGTTCTCCCGATATAAAGACACCTCGTATTGATGAAATGGCTAACGAGGGAATAAAATTTACCGACTTCTATGTCGCATCCCCGGTTTGCTCACCTTCGCGAGCTGCTTTATTGACAGGTTGTTATCCATTCAGAGTAGGAGTAAGAGGGGTCTATTTCCCTAACCGTGGACGTGAAGGCTTGAATCCCAAATATGTAACGATTGCTGAGGTTTTAAAGTCAGTAGGATATAAGACTAAGGCAGTGGGTAAATGGCATCTAGGCGATGAAGTAGAGTTTTTGCCTACGAGTCAGGGCTTTGACTCCTACTATGGCGTTCCTTACAGCAATGACATGTTTCCAGCGAAAAGTATGAAATACGCGTCAGATTGTCTTTTTCGAGAAGGTTTGACAAAAGAAAAATTGGACGAAGCTTTTGCTTCCAAAGAGGAGTCTTCCTTCAGGAAGGGGTCCCCTATAATATTTAAGAATAAGGTGCCATTGATGCGAAATGAAGAATGCATTGAGATACCCGTGGACCAAACTACTATCACCAAACGTTTTGCTTCAGAAGGAATCAAGTTTATTTCAGAAAGTGTAGAATCTAGAAAGCCCTTTTTCCTTTATCTGGCAAACTCCATGCCGCATACGCCACTCTTTGTTACGCCTCAATTTGAGGGCAAGAGTCAAGGTGGTTTGTATGGTGACACTATTGAGGAAATTGACTTTAATACCGGTCGTATTCTAGACCATTTAAAAGAACTGGAAATTGATGAGAATACCCTTGTCATCTTTTCTTCTGATAATGGTCCCTGGTTGATCAAAGGGGATCATGGTGGTAGTGCTTTACCTCTTTTCGAGGGTAAAGGTACCACTTTTGAAGGAGGCTTACGCGTTCCTTGTATTATGAAATGGCCTGCCAAGATACCTGGCGGTTCTGTTTGTAGAGAGATAGCTTCAACAATTGATTTACTTCCCACTCTTGCTCATGTGGGAGGGGCTGATTTGCCTACGGATAAATCACTCGATGGCAAAAATATTATCGATCTTATGACCGGTAAACCTGATGCTAGGACTCCTCATGAATACTTCTTCTATAACAAAAGTGCCGTGCGGAGTGGCGATTGGAAATACCATGTGAAAGAAACCTTTAGAGTCAAAGCCACGGCTAGAGATAGCAAAGGTCCGACTCTTTACAATCTAAAAGATGACATTGGTGAAACTGAGAATGTTATCGATCACAATCCCGAAATAGCAGAGCGTCTAGCGCAAGCCTTAGCGAAACACTTAGCGAAGGAATGAAGGACATATTCACAGCGCTACGCTCTATTCTTTGGGTACGTACTGTTGCTAAAGCGAGACTCATCATCATGTTCGATAGCTCTTTATGCTGTTTGGCAGCACGAATATAAGCGAGAAAGTTTAGGTCCCTAGGTTTTGTAGATGAGCTAATCGGAGTATCAGAATTATTGCCTTGGCTACTGAGTGTATAGGAACAAAATTTTTGTTGTAATGCGGGGTTCACAGAGTGCCTCAAAAAACTGAATCCGGCTATTAACTAGCCGGACGGCATGAGATGTAAGAATTCTTCTTGATCATTAGATGAGGCGAAATAGCATGCCCAATCTAGAAAAATTTAAGAAATCAAACATTGGTAATGAGTATGGATCTTTCATCTCCATTTTTCCTTTATTCTAAAGGGGCTGAAGCATGTTTTTACGCTGGGACGCTTAAAAAGTTTCAGTGTTTGAAAGAAGTGCCTCGTCCTTCGCATGGTTCAAAAAATATTTCAATTAGCATGGTTCCATACTCACAAATCAAGGAAAGAGATTGCGAGGCTCATGGCGAGGATGAAAAGATATTTTCGTTGCTTGTGGAGAGGGAAGAGAAGATAGATCTCAAAGCTTTTCTGCAAGGAATTGAGGACCAAAAGATAACAATTGAGGGAGAATTAGAGTTTCGACCAACAGATGAGGAATTCATGGCTGGATGTCAGGCCATTATTGAAGATGAAATTAAGCGAGGAGAAGGCTCAAATTTTTTGTACTCAAGAAAGACTTTAGGTCGTATCTCACAATTTAATAGTGAGACTGCATTAATCATCTTGAAACGTCTTTTGGCTAAGGAGTTTGATGCATACTGGAATTTTTGCTTTTTTACCGGTGAACAATATTTTATTGGCTCCTCACCAGAGAGACATCTCACTTTTGTAGGTGATACCGTTTTAATGAATCCCATTTGTGGGACACTCCCGAAGTCGCAGTTGAAGTCCGAAAAAAATCTACATGATTTCATTACAGATCCAAAGGAAGTTAATGAGTTGTTCCAAGTAGTTGATGAGGAGCTCAAAATGATGTCCAAGATCTGCTATGCGGGAGGATTGGTTAAAGGGCCGTTCCTCAAAGAAATGGGAAGCGTTTTACACACAGAGTACTTGTTAGAAGGAAAGTCGGGTCTTGATAAAATCGAGGCCTTCAGAGCTTCTATGTTCGCTGCAACCATGGTTGGAAGTCCACTGGAGAACGCTGCTCGTGTGATTTATAAATACGAGAAAGAAAGTAGACGCTACTACTCAAGTGCAGTGATGTTGTTGGCAAATGATGAAAAAGGTAAAGAGTTTTTGGATAGCGCCATTACTATCCGCACAATTGAGATCGATCAACAAGGATATTTTTCTGTGCAATCGGGTGCAAGTATTGTTAGAGATTCGGATCCAAAAAAAGAGTGCGAAGAGATTAAGGCAAAAGCCCAAGGTCTTTTAAAAGCTATCTCCCAGCCTGAAGAAAGAGCACCTATGCGCGTTTTGCAAAACTATCTATCTGAGAATAACAAAGAGATATTTAACAATAGGAATGATTACTTATCTAAATTCTGGATAGAAAAACAAAGAGATCTTTCTGATCAAGCGCAAGAGGGGGGACAAGAAATCCTGATTATTGATAACGAGGATGAGTTCACCTACATGCTGCGTCATATGCTAAATCATCTAGGCTTTGTGACGAAAGTTACCAGAGTTGAGAATTATGATAAGGCTCAGCTAGGTGCAAAGACATTTACTGTTTTAGGTCCTGGACCGGGTGACCCCTTAGATCTTGAATGCCATCGAATGAAGAGTTTGCATGAGATTGCTCAAGACTTGCTAAAACATAATCGAAAATTTTTGGCAGTCTGCCTTTCGCACCAAGTTCTATGTAAAACGCTTGGGTTTGATATTATTAGAGTGGATCCACCGCTGCAAGGAGTTCAAAAAGAAATCAATTTCTTTGGAAAGCGTGAGAAGGTTGGTTTCTATAACACTTACTTTGCTAACTATCATAACCATGTTGAAACAGCTGTAGAAATAGAGGCTTCAAAAACTGAGGAAGGTTATGTTACAGCACTCCGTAGTGAAAATTTTCATAGCTTCCAGTTTCATGTGGAATCCATTCTCACAACTAATGGAATACGCCTCTTGCAAAATGCAATGAAGAGTTTGGGTGTTTAGATGAATGGAGAGCAATATGGCAGAAGAAAGTAAAACAGAGGCGTCAAATTTTATATTCGAAATCATCAAACAAGATATTGCCGATAAGGTAAATGGAGGAAATATTCAAACGCGTTTCCCTCCCGAACCAAACGGATATCTTCATATAGGTCATACTAAAGCACTATGCCTCAGCTTTGGCGCTGCAGAAAAATTTTCAGGTAAATGCAATCTGAGGTTTGATGATACCAACCCTGAGAAGGAAGAGACAGAATTTGTACAAGCGATCAAAGATGATATTACGTGGCTAGGTTTTGAATGGGCCAAGGAGTGCTATGCTAGCAATTATTTTGAGCAACTCTATAGCTGGGCTCTCCAGCTTATTAAAAAAGGATTGGCCTACGTTGATGATCTAACAGCAGAGGAGATGGCTGAGTATAGGGGGACGGTTACAAATCCTGGGAAAAATAGCCCTCATAGGGATCGCTCAATGCAAGAAAATCTAGACCTCTTCCAACAAATGCGTGAGGGCAAATTCCCTGATGGATCGAAGACTTTGCGAGCTAAGATAGATATGGCAAGCCCCAATATGCATTTCCGTGACCCAGTTATGTACCGAATCAAACGCCAACACCATCACCGCACAGGGGATAGATGGTGTATTTATCCAAGTTACGATTATGCACATGGTCAAAGTGATTCATTAGAGGAGGTAACGCATAGTCTTTGCTCACACGAATTTGAGACGCATAGGCCACTATATGCCTGGTTTATTGAGCAGTTAGAAATTTTCCCATCAAGGCAGATCGAATTTGCTCGCTTGAATTTGACTTACACAGAACTCAGTAAGCGTAAACTTCGTCGACTTATTGAAGAAGGAGTTGTTAGTGGCTGGGATGATCCTAGGATGCCCACACTTCGTGCGATGCGCCGTAGAGGTGTGCCTCCTCAGGCCATTAAGAACTTTGTTAACAGGGTTGGAGTTACTAAATATATTGGTTGGACTGATATTGCTTTGTTAGAACATGAAATGCGCAACGTTCTCAACCAAAAGGCAACCCGTAGGATGGTGGTTTTTGATCCGTTGAAGGTTGTTATCACGAATATTCCTGAGGGCGATACGAAGACCTTAAAGATTCCCAATAATCCTGAGGATCCAGAGGATGGAGATAGAGAAGTCATCTTTGGTAGAACAGTATATATTGAACGAGCTGATTTCTTAGAAGATGCACCTAGAAAGTTTTTTCGGCTCAAGCCGGAAGGTGAAGTACGGCTGCGAGGTTCTTATGTTATTAAATGTGAAGAGATCATTAAAGATGAAGCAGGTCAAATTACAGAATTAAGATGTGCAGCAGATTTAGAGACATTAGGTCAGAATCCTCAGGGTCGAAAGGTGAAAGGTGTGATTCATTGGGTTCATGATGATAGTAGTGTGCCTATAACAGTGAACCTGTATGATTTGTTATTTAAAGAAGAAAAGCCCACAGATGATAAAGATTTACTCGAGCAGTTAAGTGAGAACTCATTGCAAACGGTAGAGGCTGTAGCGGAAGGTGCTTTGGCAGAAGCTACAGTTGAAAAATACTATCAGTTTGAAAGGATCGGATACTTTGTTATGGACTTACAATCTAAAGCTGAGAAGAAAGTCTTTAATCGCACTGTCGCTTTAAAGGATCGTTGGAACAAGAAATTTTAATATGATAGACATTAAAGAAGTTTTGAAGGATCCGAATAAGATGCGGGCAAACATTAATGCAAGATGCTCTAATGTTGATCTCGATGCCATCTTAGAGAAACGGCAATCCTATTTGAAGCAGATTGGACATGTCGAATCATTGCAATTTGAATCAAATAATATAGCAAAGTCTATGAAGACTTCTGCTGCTGAGGATAGACCTGCCCTTATTGCAAAAGGGCAAGAGCTCAAGAGAATGGTAGGGCTAGCAAAAGAGGGCCTCAATGAACTTGATGAAGCACTAGATACTGAAGTGCGAAAGCTTCCCAATTTTATGTCTGAGGATGTGCCTATTGGCACTAAGGAAACAGACAATAAAATTATTTCAACCTTTGGGGAACCAACAACATTTAACTTCAAGCCGCTAGATCATTTAGAACTTGGTCAGAAGCTGGATCTCATTGACTTTGAGTCAGGGGCAAAAGTTACGGGAACGAAATTTTACTTTCTAAAAAATCAGGCTGTACTACTGCAGCATGCCATAAAAAGCTTTGTCTTTAAAAAAGCGATTGAGCAAGGATTCACTCCATTACAAGCCCCGGATATAGCTAGAAATAATATTTTAGAGGGTGTTGGTTTTGTTCCTCGAGGTGATGAGAGTAATACCTATGAAATCGCTGGTATGGACATGAGTCTTGTGGCAACCGCGGAGATCAGTGTTGGCGGTATGCATTCGGATGAGATTATCGATATCAAAAAACTTCCACTGCTTTACGCTGCGGAGAGCCATTGCTTTAGGCGTGAGGCTGGTACTGCTGGGAAGGCGAGCAAGGGGCTGTATCGTGTTCACCAATTTGAGAAAATAGAGTTGTTTGCACTTACTCTTCCTCAACAGAGCGAAGAAATTCATGAAAAAATTAGATCATTGGAAGAGAGTATTTATCAAGACTTAGAGATTCCATACCAAGTGGTCTTAAACTGTTCTGCAGATTTAGGTGCTCCCGCCTATAAAAAGTATGACATTGAGGCTTGGATGCCTGGTAAAGGAGATGCGGGGGAATATGGTGAAGTTACTTCCGCTAGTAATTGTACTGATTTTCAAGCGCGTCGTTTAAAAATCCGCTATAAAAATCCGAATACAGGAAAAAACCAATTTGTGCACACCTTAAATGGAACGGCATCAGCTCTAGGTAGAACCATGATTGTGCTTATGGAAAACTATCAAAATGAAGAGGGCGGAATAAGAATACCTAGAGTATTAAAGCCCTATACAGGTTTTGATATGATTGCGCCAATAGTCTAGTAACCAAATAATTAAAATCATGAGTGAAATTAGGGAAATCAGAGAGAAGAAAAGAGAGTTATTCAAAGAACGCCAAGGGGTTTATAATGTAGGGAGATTTGAAAAGACACATCATTGTGCCCAAGCCAAAGAATTGCCCGACGACACCGAGGGTGTTGCTCTGGCTGGCAGAATTGTAGCGATGAGAGATATGGGGAAGCTATGCTTTGGTCAAGTAAAGGACAGCCACGGCAAATGTCAGTTCGGTCTAGATGTTGGAACTCTAGGCAAGGAAGAATATAAGTTTTTGACAAAAAATTTAGACATTGGTGATTTTGTTGGATTCCAAGGAAAGATGTTCACAACCAAGAAGGGGGAAAAGACTTTAAGGGCAGCTGAAGTTATTCTGCTTTCAAAGTCCCTCAATCCATTGCCAGAAAAATGGAAGGGACTAGCGGATTCTGAGACTTGCGCACGCCAACGTTATCTCGATCTTATCGCCAATAAAGAGACTTGGGATCGCTTTGGAAAACGTAATCGAATCCTAAGGCTAATCAGAAACTTTTTAGATAAACACGAATTTGTGGAAGTAGAGACACCTATCTTGCAAGCCGTGTCCTCTGGTGCCTCAGCAAGACCGTTTATTACCCATCATAATGCCTTGGATATTCCACTTTATTTAAGGATTGCTCCAGAGACTTATCTCAAGCGTTTGATTGTGGGGGGGTACGATAAGGTCTTTGAATTAGGTAAAAACTTTCGTAATGAAGGTGTAGACTCCTCCCATCTTCAAGAGTTTACCATGTTGGAGTTTTATGCGACCTATTGGAACTATCGTGATAATATGAAGTTTATCCATGAAATGATTGTACATATCGTGCAAGAAGTTTGCGGATCACTGGAGGTAGAATATCAAGGGGCTAAAATTGATTTCTCGGGAGAGTGGAAAGAGGTGACTTACAGAGATTTACTCTTAGAAGATACGGGAATCGATTTACATAAGATCGAAGGGCTCAAGCATCTAAAAGAAGAAGTCCAGTCTAAGGGGATCAAGATGGATTTAAGTAGTTTTGTCGGAACAGGTGCACTCATTGATGCATTGTACAAGAGAGTATCTAGACCTAAATTGATTCAACCTATGTTCTTAACCAAACATCCAACAGAACTGGTTCCCTTGGCCCGTTGCTCGGATGAAAATTCCAAAGAGCTGGATATGTTCCAAGTAGTCGTGAATAGCTGGGAGATTGTAAAAGCTTATTCCGAGTTGGTAGATCCAATTGAGCAGCGGCAACGTTTAATGGAACAGCAAGCCTTAGCGGATGCAGGTGACGAAGAGGCCATGATGTTTGAAGATGATTTTGTTCAATCTATGGAATATGGAATGCCACCCATGTCGGGATTAGGGCTTGGGGTTGATCGCCTTGTTGCGTTGTTAACAGATTCTAAAAGCATACGAGACGTTGTCTTTTTTCCATCAGTCAGACCACCTAGTGCCGATTCTCAAAATGTAGAGGAGGGGAAGAAAGAGGTGACCGAGACCACTTCTAACTAATTCAGTGCATGACCAACAAGGAAAATATTACTGATAAGCTAGCATTAGCTTTTCGTTCTGTATATGAGCAAATAGAACAAGAAGATGTTAGTTTTCTAATTGAATGGATAGAAAAACCAGCACAAGAAAGCCATGGTGATTATGCTTTTCCTTGTTTTCGTTTGGCCAAAACACTGCGAGAAAATCCTGCGAATATCGCAAAAAAAGTAGCAGCAAAAATTGAGGGGTTTGAAGTTGAAGCAGTTGGTGGATACATCAATTTCAAAGTAGATCTGACACGATTCGCCAAGAATCATTTTCCTGATATTATCACAGGCAAAGACTTTGAACCAAAGTCTTTTGAGGAAGAGACTGAAGGCATTCTAGTTGAGTATTCTCAGTTAAATACGCATAAAGCGATGCATATCGGGCATGCTAGGTGTGCTGCAATTGGCGATACTCTAACCAGAATGATAAAGCAATCTGGTAAAAGAGCAATTCCATCAACTTACATAGGAGATGAGGGTTCTCATGTGGCCAAGTGCCTTTGGTATTTGATGAAATTCTCAAGCTTAGATGAACTCGCGAAACATGAGCAGAAAGGGGAACAATTAGGACTCATGTATACGAAAGCTGCCAACCTCCTCGATCTATCCACATATACCAAGGTCCCTAACCCATCTATTGAAGTGGCCAAGGTTCAAAGTATTAAGAAGCTCCCGAGTAATGATGAGCTAAGTATTGTCAGACTTAATACCAAAAAAGGAGAGCTAGAGGTTATATGTGGAGGTAAGGGTTACGATGTAAATTCAAAAGTGGCCTTCTGCCCTAGTGGGTCTAAATTAAATGAACGCTTTATTGGTGAAAAAGACTATAATGGGGTTGTGAGTCATGGCGTCATTTGCAGTGAACAGGAATTAAAGATTTCCGATGATAAGGATCAGATAGCCGTTTTGGATGAAAATTGTGAAGTTGGTGCACCAGTAGCCAAATTTTTTCCTTTGCCTGGCTATGAAGGCAAAGATTTTATCCAGGACCTTCAAGTGATGGAGACTGAAGTTAGTGATGTTTTAAGAAAACTGGAGAGTAATAACGCGGAGATTATGAGCATTTGGAAAAAGACTAAAGAATGGTCTATGGATGACTTTCGGGTGAATCATGATTGGCTGAATTGTTCTTTCGAGGATTGGGGCTATGAGTCTGAATTTGGCGATTCTGGAAAAGAACTAGTCAGGCAATTTTTGGAGCAAGATATCTTTGTGAAATCTGACGGTGCTATTGGCGCTGATTTATCCACGTTTGATTTAGGTTTTTGTATTTTTATTAAAACTGACGGCACAGCGACTTATGCCTGCCGTGATCTGGCATTGGCACGTTCTCGCTTTGAACAACAGCAGCTCAATCAAATTATCTATGTCGTTGATTCAGCTCAGAGCCTCCACTTTAAACAAGTATTTAAGTCACTGGACTTGATGAAATTTTCTGAAACTTCTAGTTGCTCACATTATTCATACGAAGCGGTCGTTCTCAGAGGAAAAAATGGCAAGCCAGAGAAAATGAGTAGCCGCAAGGGTAATATTGTGTTGTTCTCTGACTTAAAAGACCAGATCACTAAGATGATTATGGATAAATTTTTGCACCTCAAACGTAACGAATGGACGGGGCAAGAAATTCAGCGAACCTGTGATCTTATAGCATTAGCGACTATTCGCTATGGTATGTTGAAACAAAGTGGCGATGCTAA
The DNA here is from genome assembly GCA_039192515.1 of Verrucomicrobiota bacterium. Taxonomy (NCBI): domain Bacteria; kingdom Pseudomonadati; phylum Verrucomicrobiota; species Verrucomicrobiota bacterium. The sequence goes on from JBCCXA010000011.1 coordinate 47,789, forward strand.
AATAGCTTTTGATCTGAATGAATGGCTTGATACTAAAGGTAATACAGGTCCCTACTTGCTCTATACTTATGCTCGGGTGAAATCAATTGAACGCAAAGTTGGCCGAGTCAATTGGGTAGATGTTGATTATGAAGTTCTCAGGCTTTCTCAGGAGTTAGATGTGATTCGTTCCATCATGCAGTATAGTGAAGTGTTTGAGAAGGCAACCACAAGTCTTCAACCTCATATCATTTGCACTTATCTATTTGAACATGCTTCAAAGATAAACAGCATGTATCATGAATGTCCTGTTGCTAATGCTGAGAATAAGAAGTTATGTGATGCCAGAGCATCTCTTCTCTTGTCAGCAAGCAAAATTCTAGAACATGGACTAGACCTTTTAGGTATCAAGACTGCAGAGCGTCTTTAGTATATACTTTGTGATACTGATTTAGAATATCTGTTTGCCTGTAGAATTTTTCAACTCTTTGGCGTCCTACAGCACCCATTTTATCCTGTAGCTTACGGTCACCGAGAATGGTGGTGAGTGACTCAGCGGTGTCTTGAGGCATGGATGTACCATTCAACATACCTGCTCTGCCCAGCGCTTTATCTTCAGCCGTTCTCCCAAATATTAATTCGCGACATGCACCTACATCTGTGCAAACAACGGGTACTTCAGCAGCAAAAGCTTCTAACACAACCAGGGGGAGACCCTCGCTAAGACTAGTGAGAACCATAACATCAATTTCAGGCATGATTCGGTCGATTTGACTGGAGCCCATGAATAGAATCGACTCCTCTAGGTGAAGCATCTTGATGATTTCATTGCAATCTTGGTAGTAGTCTTGATCTTCTTCTTCTGGACCGTAGATTTGTAAGCGTGCGCTTGGTAACTTTGTGATGACAATTCCCCAAGCGCGTAACAACATTTTAATATCTTTAATAGGCACAACTCTACCTACAAAACCGGCAATTTTTCTATTGGGACTAGACGTGCGAATTGCTCTACGGTTTTGAATAGCTTGGTCAAATCGTTCGGGATGAATACCGTTAGGTATAACTTCTATTTTCTTCTCGGATGCCCCAAATTCTACTTGTAATTTAGCATTCCCCTCGTAAAGGGTGTAGATATAATTGGAGGTTCTGTAAGCGAATATTCCAAAAGTCCTGAACATAGCTATCCATAATTCTCTTAGCTTTTGAGATTGGTCACCAGGATCACTAAATCTTCGTTCGGGTTCATAAATCCAATCTGCTCGGTTTATTTCCAAGATCCGTTCCTTAGTATAGATCCCATGTTCTGTTAGGATAAGTGGCCGTTTAGTTTGTCTAGCAAGTATCGCTCCAACTAAGCCAGCATAACCTGTTGATATAGTATGGTAGACATGGGCTTGAGGAACACGATTACAATGACGAATAAGTCGCCAAACAGGTATATGTAAAAAGCGTACGGTCCAAAAATAGTCTAGAAAAGAAAAGTTAGCCAAATATTTATAATAGATTTTCTCTAGAAGATTCCAGGCTTGTTGATCGTGGCATAAGTTGCCGAAAGTAAGTTCCGGAGTTTCTAGGATGAGTTTAATGATTTCAAAAAACTCCTCGGTTTGAGCATGAGGATCTTTTTCCGTATAAAAGTGTTCTAGCTTCGTGTAAAAAGAATTAAGTAGTGTTTGTGAGAGAGGAGCTGGTTCCATCTCTTCATCTGACAAGCGATCAAATAAATATATTTTTTCATGGTGGATATGATTGGCTGGGCGCTCATAGTAATATTCGCTAGTTGAGATCTCATCAGCACCAATAAAAAAGGTGGCAAAGCGAATGTTCGGCATTCCTTCAATGAGTTGGTGCACCCATGTGGACACGCCTCCTCGTACGTGAGGATAAGTTCCTTCGAGAATAAAACATACATCAGCTAACGACTGTGTAGGAGAACTATCTACTTGTTGGATCATGTAGAGGGTATTTCTCTGAGCCAAAAGCTTTTAAGTTGTTGAAGTTGTGGGTCGATTATTGGCTTGGCAGGACCAATTGCGTCAGTATATCGATGCAAGGTAGAATAGTATTCTGTCCAATTGCGTTTCAGAAACAAGAGATTCAAATAAGACGAAATAAGTGTTGGATTATTATAGTTCAGTGAAGAAAGTTGATTCCAAAGCTCTTCAGCTCGAGGTAGATGATCGAGCTCAAGCGCGTACTTAAATGCCTTGTGCAAAACATCGGGATTTGAAGGTTGAATTTGCAAAATATCTAAGAGAATCTGCAATATTTTCTCTTTGTTTTTGATTTGGTTTTCAGAGGCTACTAGTCCAAGCGTTAACATGCTCTCCATGCATTCAACAGTTTTCTGCATGGTACGTATGCTAGTTGGATCTTGTTCTAACTCTTTCTTTAGATTTTTTAGTTTTGTTTCGATTTCATTCGTAAAACTTTGTAAGAGGGTTTGAGCATACGCGCGAACATACTCGTCACTGTCTCTTACTGCTCTTTTGAGAAGTTTTATTACTGGAGCCCCATGGAGAAGACCAAGAGATAAAATAGCCTTACGTCGTTCACTGTTGTTCCCATTATTAAGGACAGATAGAATAGACTGTTGCCTACTTTCCTGTTCTTTAAACTGTTTTGAGAATTCAATTTGGTCTAATGGGTCACCAACCAAATATGCCAGCTCATATTTTGCATATTCTGGGATAAATTTTTGAAATATGATAACTGAGATAACTATCATGGCCCCCATGACTGGGATAGCTAAGCAGGTGCCGAATACATAAGGATAGGAGATCAACCTTTGTTCTGATGTAATATAGCGTCCTAAAACTATGGCCAGGACTGCGCAAGAACATAGGTGAAGGAGACATGATAAAGTAAAGTAATGGTTAATGTTTACCGTTAAAAGCAAGACGGATAGCACCTGTATACTTAGCGCTAAGATCGAGATGACTATTTTCATGAGTGATCTGTCTGTGCTACTTTACTTGAGTAGCTAGTCTTGCAATGTTTTGGGTTTTTTTGATTGTGACATCCGGTGCTGAAAGAAGATGTAGATGACTAATCTGGTCATAGAGCGCTCTTTTATTGAGAAAGTCCTCAATTTGATAGGCTTTTGCTTCAATTTGTAGGTTAGGAGAAGATATGTTCTCCACAATTCGATTTAGACACAGCTCAGCACCACGTTGCCCTGTTAAAGGAAGCAACAAAGCAATATTAGGAAAATTCAGGGTAGGGTTTTCTAGCACGGCAGGTAGGTCTCCATAACGGAACTGAGGTGATAGTATTTCTTCCAACTCATGCTGGGTGTTTGGTTCCATACTCTGACTATAAAATAACAGTAAACTAGCGGGTAGCTGTAGCTTCTTTTGTGTGAGGAAGGAAAGTTCTAAGATGTAATCCAAGTAATGGTGGCAAAATATTTTAGTGTTCCCATGAGGTCCTACTAACTTGAAATCACTGTTTTCAAGATCAATTGTATTTGCTCGTTCTGAAATAAGTCGAGCGGCCCATCTACAAATGAGATTGATAGAATGCATGTTGCTTTGATTCATCTCAGAGAGTGGCATTCTTCCAATGACCAGCACTGCAAACGCATCCTCATTTTTTGACATGAAAGGAACAGAGAGTAAGAAATCATCATGAATGCCATCAGAACTTTGCTCTGTCGACCACATCTCTGGTAGGGCGATAAGGTCTTGTTCTTTCAGACACTTTTCTAAAATAGGGCTTTGTTCCAGACTTAAATGTTCAGGAAATTCAGAATCTAGACCTACATAGGCAATCCTTTCCAAGGGCAATTGCCTATTGGTTGGGCACATATAAATCGCTGCCTGTTCGATAAAATGTTTATGGCTTAACATGGTGAGGATATTGGGATAAATTTCGGCTTCTGAGCACTGGCAAAGTCGACGCAACTCGTAGTCCAGAGTGGAAACATCAGCATTAAGAGTAGCTAACTTTTGCTCTAGTTCATCTTTGCCTTCGCGCACTAGGTATAATTCTTCATCGAGCTCTTTAAGGCGTTGATGAGCATTCTCTAGTAAAAAGTTTTTTTGTAAAAAACGGAGATTCATCCAACCTTGAATTTAACCAATCAACGCACCGACAACAAAAAATGCGAATAGCAGATAAAGGTTATTATCAATAAATGAGCGAATAAAGTAAAAATCTAGTTTCGTTGCAAGTAACGTGACTGTAATAGCTGCAAAAAGCCCAGATAGAATTCCCGCAATGAAGCCGTAACGGCACCCGACGAGTAGAGGAATTAATAAATAAGGATTCGGGTTTAATTCTTGCCATCCCATCTCCTTTTCATCAAAGATAAAGTTAGCGAGTAAAATGAGACAGGTTATGACTATGGCATCTAGTGAGACCAAATGCCACTTGGGAGAAGTTTGCTTGAGGTGTTTTTGAATCCATCCCAGTGCAGTGCCTCTTTTGAGTGTCTCTTTTTTGCCCATTTTTACTTGCTATATAAATTCTGAAATACTCAACCCTTAGCTTCAATTGGCATCGGCCAGCTAAGCTCCCACTTTTTAATTCGACCAAGGATTTTTAAGCTTAAAGCATAACCCAACTTTGTATTTAGGAATGGATCTTCTCTGGCTAATCATTCACCATTTCATTGATGTCATTAGAGAAAACGGGACACGAGAGTGTGGAGGCTATGATTGCTGAGAAGATCAAATTAGAAGGAGATATTGCCTTTGAGGATTTTATGTCTATCTCCCTCTATACCAAAGGGTTAGGCTATTACTTGAACAAAAAGAAGAAGACGGGAAAAAGTGGAGATTTTTACACTAGTGTGTCGGTTGGAAGTGCTTTTGGGAGCCTTTTGGCTGAGTTTTTTCGGCGCTTTAAAGAGCACATGGCGAATCCAAAACCTTTTTTAATGGTTGAGCAAGGAGCAAATGATGGGGAATTAGCAAACGATATACTAAGATATTTTCAACAGGTTGGAGAATTGTCGGAAGTAGAATATTGGATTGTAGAGCCGAGTTCCTCTCTCCAGCATCATCAGAAGGAACAGTTACAAAAATATGGCTTTGTCGATCAGGTAAAATGGTACTCTTGTTTCGAGGAAATAGAAGACAATAGCATACAAGGTGTTTTCTTTTCCAATGAACTGGTTGATAGCTTTCCAGTCAAATTAGTTGTTTATCGTCATGGTCAATGGATGGAGAAACGCGTTACACGAGTTGATGGCTCTTTTAAATTCAAAGAAACAACCCTGAGGGATTTATCAACACTTGAATATATAAAAAGATGGAAGCTCCCAGCTATAGAAGGATATCAAGGGGAAGTTTGTTTAGGAGTCAGGAGGTGGGTCAAGCAAGTGGCAAGTAAAATCAAAGAGGGCCTGTTCTTAACAATTGATTATGGATCAAAAGCAGAGAGTCTCTATGCTCCGGGTAGAGGTCATGGAACCATTCGAGCTTACCGCAATCACCAGCAGAAAGATGAACTTTTGTCTTACGCCGGAGAGCAAGATTTAACGGCGCACGTTAATTTTTCGCAAATCATTGAGGAAGGAAAGGCGAGCGGCCTAGAATTTCAGGATTATAGAGATCAGCACCAAGCGCTTATTACTATGGCCAAACATCGGCTATTAAAAATGGAAACCAGCGGTGGTCCTATCGACCAAAAATTCTTGAGACAATTCAAGACACTTACACATCCTGAAATCATGGGGAGCCAGTTTAAATTCCTTTCTATGGTAAAGTAATAGTTATTTTAGCCTGTGGCAGTATTCGTTAACGATTTACATGATATAAGTGTATGGCTATCTCTTCTCTGTAATGCATCATGTGGTTTAAGAATTAGTGGAAATTTATCAAAAATTGCATTAAAGATGTAAATATATATTGTTGTAAAACCAATTATTCAATTTTTGGAGAGTTATAGCATCTTCTCTTTGAAAATTGAGAAAATTGAGAAAATTTAAGAATTGTCTTCTATGTATGGCCTTCGTCTTAAAAGCCCCTTGAAAAAATCGATAAGAAGCTCGATTATTAAGGTCCCCCGGATTCTTGATTCAGAAAAATTATTGGAAGAAGTCAAGAGATGCTTGGAACTGATTCAGGCATCGAAGGTCCCCTAGAGTATTAGATAGTTGTGTTCTTATAAACTTGATTTACGTTAGGGTCATGAATATGCCAAAAATCACTATCGGGCTAGCAATTATATTAATATTACTTGGCTTAGCGGGCTATCTAGGTACAGGCATGGCGAGCTTCACGGCACTCATACCAGCTTTTTTTGGTATTGTCTTTCTAATATTCGGCCTCTTGGGACTCAAAGAAAATATGCTAAAGCATGCGATGCACGGTGCTGCATTATTCAGTCTTATTGGTTTAGCTGGCTCAGGCATGGGTCTCGCGAAATTACCGGCTCTGTTAGCGGGAGAAGCTGAGCGCCCAGTTGCTGTTATACTTCAATCTGTGATGGCTGTTCTCATGGTACTATTCATTGGACTTTGTATAAAGTCCTTCATTGATGCTAGGAAGTTACGAGAGAGCACTTAAAGTTCTTAGTGTCCTAACCAAAACAACAGCGCTGTTTCATGCAGTTGAAGCAATTTGCCCCTTCTAGTATTCTTTTGTAGAAAAAGCTAACGGGAACTTTGCCCGTATACGCACTTGTTCCTGGATCATGTTTTCTAAGGGAACATTATCTTTATCATCGAATTGGATGACAATGACGCTTTCGTGGATTCTTATAATGATGCCCTTCACTGGGACTGTTTCATCTTTGTAGGCTTCTTCGCCATCGTCGTTTTCTTCTCTAAATCGAAGCTCACCTTCGAGGGTATCATGCACATGAAATAGTGAACTGTCAGGAACATAGACTCTTGCCCCGCCTTCGGAGATTTCAAAGACACGATAAACCGTCTTTTCGTCTATGATAAATCGAGGTCCCTCATTTTCAGGGTAACGCAGCCGGTAAAAGCGTCGTCTTTGCACAGGTTTTCTCAGAAGTTTTTTGGGTCTGTCGATTTCTTCTTCGCTCATAGAGTTTGGATAGTGATTCCGGAAAATCCCCTATAGTTTATTTCGGCGAGATTTATAGTGACTTAAGGCTGGTCATGAATGGGACACGCTCTGAGTTAATCATTAAAACTGTCGTTGCGGTATTATTTTGTCTTGAAGATGTGAACGCCATCCCAGTCATTTGAAGGAGGTTCATTGAGGTATTGTAGACAGTCTTCTAGATAGAGTTGGCCAAGGTGGCTATCAGGGTCATTCTCAAGGTATTGTTGGAAAAATTCGGAAGCTTCTTGAAAGTTTCTCTGGAGGTAAAGGTAGAAGGCTTGCTCGTATTGGTAGTAACGCTGTTGTGTTTGGTAAGAAGCTGCGGACAATTCTCCGATAACAAAGTAGACGCGCTCGGGCTGAGTTCTTCCTTTTACTCGAATGAGGCCTGCTGTTTGTAATAAAAATTCGTCGCTGACCATATCAGCGACGCTTTGACCGATCATGAAATCGGTTCGAAATTGTTTGGTAATGCCTTCTATTCGCGAAGCAAGGTTTACAGCGTCGCCAATTACGGTGAACTCGGTACGTTGAGGCGCTCCAATATTTCCAACGACAACATTACCGTGATTAATCCCCATACCCATGCGGAATGGTTCTAGTCCTTGGTTTTCCCACTTAGCATTAAGTTCAACCAAGCGCTGACGCATGGCTAAGCAGGCGCGGACGGAGCGCTTAGCATCTTCTTCCACACCTGCGCTAATAATATCGACATCTCCCCAGACAGCCATGATGGCATCACCAATAAATTTGTGGAGAGTGCCTTTTTGCTGACCGACGCATTCGACCATGGCAGTGAGGTATTCGTTAAGACGGTTTACGAGGTCGGTGACATCCATATGCTCACTGATGGAGGTAAAGTCTCGTATATCGCTAAATAGGATACTCACAGATTTTTCTTTACCTCCAAGTTCAAGCCCTTGTTCACTGGAAAGTATTTGTTCCATCACACCTGGTGCTAGGTATGAGGAAAAGGTCGCGCGGATTTGTTGGCGGGCCCTTTGTTCTTCAAAAACGCGTTTTGTCACAGAGCCAATATGGATGAAGGTGAAGCCTAAGGCCGGGCCAACTAAAGGAGTCCAGATACTGAACTGGGTGAAAAGAAGAATGGCAGCACCTATGATGACAGAGAGAGTGGCTGCAAAGATGACGATAGAGATGACAAAGGGTGTTTTCTCACAGATGTAGACTGTTATGCTAGCAAGGAGAAGGACCCCAAGCCATCCAATCCATGTTGGTGGTTTTGACATATAGTCATCTTCAAGAATATTGTGCATCACATTGAGGTGAGTCAGACACAGTGGGCTGCGGGGTAGGAAAGGGCTTGGGCCTAGATCTGTGAGTGCTGTGGCTGTTTGTCCAACAAGCAAAATTTTGTTTTTGAGGTCTGGAACTTCTATGTCCGGGTTTTGATTAACAAAGTGTTCATTTAAAATATAGAGTAAATAATCATAACCACTGGCCTGTTTATTAGAAATGAAATCAGAAGATTCAAAGCGCTGGTTCATAAGTAGACGCGCTTGATGGTCAATAGGAATAGTCTTATCTCCGGACTCTAGCTTGATGGTGATTGCTCTGCCTAACTCAACATACACTTGTTCCGGAGAAGCATTCCAATAAATGAGAAGTGATTGAAGAGCGAGGTTAGGGTAATATTGGCATTTGAGGGGTACGATGAGCTGAGCATGTCGCCGAACTCCGTCCACACCGGGGTCAGAATTGACAAAACCGAAGAAAGAGCTATTGCGTAAGCCTTTGATGGGAAAGAATCCGACATTGTAATTGGTAATACCAGTAAAGTCTCCTGAGATATTGTCTAGGGGGATAGCTTTGGTTCGATTGAATTGGGTGAGGTCTGGTGTTCTCTCTATCTCTTCAGGGTTAGTAGAAAGGTTGCCTTCTGCCCCAGTAACGACTAGGTAATTAGCCGTCATGATCGACTGAATAAACTCAGTGTCATAAGCTGCTTGAGGTTCCGAAAAGATGATATCCCAAGTAAATACTTTGGGTGGAGATAGTCCGAGCAAGGTTATGAGACTGGCATGGGTATTGCGGTCCCAAGGCCATCTGCCAATGGTTTCGATAGAGCCGTCATCAATCGCCAGAAAGAAGAGGTCAGGATGAGGCTTCGCTGGATGAAGTGTTTGGCGAAGCTCCATTCTGGCGTTCAAACTTAGATATTCTAATCGCTTAGAAAGATCGACAGTGGAAAGGCCATAAAGCAGAAGGATAAATAAAATGGGTGCCCATAGAAAGTAGGAGTTTCCTAGGGTTAAGTTGAGAGTTTTTTGGTTTTGCTCTTTTGAGGGCGCACTCATATCTGGAAGGTAGCTAGAAGCTATTTCAAAATTTCGGATAGCTACAGGTAAGCTAAACAGTTCATGACTCACATAGAAGCATTTTCTGGCTTAAACTCGGGATTATGAAATAGAAAACTGAAGATCCGGAGAATATCTTGGTCCTAAGAAGCGTAGAGTCATCTAGAGGGATTACCTATTGAGACCTATGTCGCTACTCTATCTGGATTAGTGCTCCGGATGTTTGATAGTTTCGCTTTCACTTGCTTATAAAAGCTATACTCAGACGAAGTAATTCAGTAGAATTTTGTTTACTCTCTTTTGCTTGTAGCTCAAGCTCTTATTCATTTATTCAACTTCTATGACATAACTCGGATCAAAAAGAAGTTGGCCGGTTTATAAGATTCTTTCTAGGATATGCCTGTGAAAAGCATATTAGAAGTGCTCAATGCCTCGACTGATTTTCTAGCTAAGAAGGGTGTGGAATCTCCCAGGCTTCAGACAGAATTGATCATGGCACATGTTTTAGAGATAGGTCGGATGCAGCTATATTTAGAATTTGAAAGAGTTTTGAATGAAAAGGAGCTAGCTCCTTTACGCGAAATGATTAAGAGGCGTGGACGGCGAGAGCCTTTGCAACACATTATAGAAGAGACAGAGTTTCATGGCTTAAAAGTGAAGTGTAGTCCTAAGGCTTTAGTGCCCAGGCCAGAAACGGAGTATTTAGTGGAATTGGTAGTGAAAAAGCTAGGGGAGAATGCGCAAGGGGTTATCTATGATATAGGAACAGGCTCGGGTGTAATTGCCTTGTCACTAGCTCATGAATTAAACAATGCAGAATTCGTAGCGGTAGATGTTGACGATCATGCACTCCGTTTAGCTGAAGAGAATGGAGCTGCTTATCCACATCTAAAAGTAAGTTGGCAAAAAGGCGATTTATTGAAGGGTGTAAAAGATCAGGGCGCACTGGCAGTTGTGGCGAATCTGCCATACTTGACATCAGACGAAATGAAGCATCTAAATCCAGAGGTTCAGCAAGATCCCTATTCGGCTCTGCATGGTGGTGAGGATGGGTTAGATCTAGTGCGACACTTAATTAAACAATCAGTTGAGATAGCAACGTGGATTTTTCTAGAAATTGGAATTAAACATGGATCAATTGTTAAAGAGTTGCTCTTGGAAGCAGGTTATATTGATGTTGAAGTTCATGAAGACTTGTTGAAACGGGAACGCTTTGTTGTTGCTAAGAAAGCAGGTGAATCCTGAATAAAAGGTTATTCGGCTATCTCGATCGTAATTGTCTGAGAAGGTCCAGATTGATTACCAGCTTCGTCCATAGCCCTTAGGTAATAAGAATAGGTATTGCCACTTTCAATGAGATCATCAATAAGTTCGGTATGATTGAAATGACGAACAACGCACATGAATTCACCATCATTTACCGCTTTGAAGATTCGGTATGCTTTGAAATCTTCTTCAGTATTTGGACTCCAAGAAAGACTGATAAGTGTGGCAGTTTCTTCATAGCTTAGATTCTTTGGAGGTTTAGGTGCTAAAGTATTATGGGCTAATTTTTGTTCTTTGAAAAAAGCCCATATCTCATCACAAACAAGGATCTCTTGGTTCTTTTTGCCGAGGACTGATTGTCCAGTCGGTGAAAATTGATTGGAAGAGGGCCTACCATGACCTTCGATTTGGTAATAAGCTACCTGGCTGAGATCAAAGCCGTTTGAGTATACATATTTTGTAACTGTGCCATGGTCATCATTTAGATGAACGGGCAGGTGTTCCACTTTTGGAACAACAGTTGTTTCTAGGTGATCTACCCAATAAGCAATAGTATCATGTGCAGATAGAACGGGCTTAGCAATAGCTGCTCGATTTCCTCCGAATTTACCTCCATGAAAGGGGGTGCTAGCATCTGAAGTGGCTGCCATGTATAGGATAGAAATGGGAAATTCGGGGAGCTTGAGAATGGAGTCTATGGGTAATGCTCCGGCAAAGGAAGAGACAGCAGCAAAGCGGTCAGAGCGCTCTAGTGCTAAGTGAAAACTCATCATGCCACCATAGGAGTGTCCAGATACGTAAATACGTTGAGGATCGACAGCAAGTTCTTCTAGAGCGAGGTCAAGGATGGCATCGATAAAACCTACATCATCAGCATGAGAGAGTTGATGGCTATCAGCGGCATCCAGATTCCAAGACTGGTGGATGCCTTGAGGGTAAATCACTATGAATTTTTCTTGGTCAGCAAGTTGATTCCAGCGATTTTTCGTTGTCTGAGTCATCATATATTCAGCATCTTTACCCTCTTCATGTAAGACAAAGACTAGAGGTCTTTTCTTGTTAGGTAAATCTTGAGGTATGTAGTAAAGGTACCTTCTTAGGTATTGACCGAATTCGATGAAGCTTTCTTGGGGGGTATTTCCATAGGAAGCAGGACCAAGGCTAATCAAGGTGGCTAGTATGAGTATGTATTTACTTAGTAGCAAAGTGTTCATCTACGTTAAGACATATTGGGCATCAGGATAGGAGCCGTCAAAATGATTCGTGCAGCTTTTGGCGAGCAGACATTAGTCTTGCGAAATAGGCTTTATTGCCCTAATAGCTGCCATCACTTCATCTCCGATTTTTTGGTAAGCTTCCTTGCTGGCTTTTTTAGGTGTTGTGATTTGAAATGATTTACCAATGACTAATTGTACTGGATGAAAAAGGCTTAGGGCCTTATCTCGCGGCCATGCTAGATGCCCTCCAAAAATCCGTGCTGGAATAATTGGGACATCTGCCTTTGCTAAGACAAGGCCAATACCTGGTTGTGCAGGCTGAGGTTCCCCATCGTAGGATCGCGACCCCTCTGGGAAAATCAGAACGCCTTCACCGCTCTTAGCTAGTCGGATTACCTTTTTCAGGCTACTCATATCAGGGCGGTCTTGGTCAATAGGGAAAGCATTTAGCTCGGGAAGTAACCAGTCGAGAATGGGTGGTTTGAATAGGGATTTTCGGGCGAGGTAATGAATCTCCCTTGAGAAGGAACCCCCAACTAAAGGTGGGTCCAAATAACTAACATGGTTACAAGCTAAGATAAACCCCCCTTCAGAGGGAATATTATCTATGCCTTCGCTTTTAAATTGGTGAAATAAGTTGAGGTGGACGTGAAATGAGACTTGTACGAACCGATAGTAAAATTTGGTCATGGGGTAGTGAGCGTGCTATGCGGGCTAACTTCCTCGTAGCGTTGCAGGATATGGTTAGTAATTTCCTCAACGCTCAGAACTCCGGAATCTAGAAGCTCTGCGTCTGCAGCTCGAATCAGGGGTGAGATTTTTCGTTTACTATCAATTTCATCTCGGACAGCAGTGGCATCCTTTTCTCCTTGGGCAGCTCTGCGTTGCGCACGAACTTCGGGGTCGCAATCAATAAAAAATTTGAGAGGAGTATCTGTAAAAACAACGGTGCCGATATCTCTACCATCCATTACGAGGGAGGTTTGATTTCGTAAAAGGCGTTGTTTTGTTACTAGGAATTCGCGAACTTCTGGTATGGTAGCTAATGGTGATACGGATGCATGTATCTCAGGATCACGAAGGAATGGGGTAGGATCCTGACCATCAATTCTCAGTTGAAAATGACCCGAATCAATAATTGTCTCGTAGTCCATAGCGGGGATGAGACGGCGTACATCATTACGCGAATTCGGATCGACTTTCTTTTCTAAGACATACCAGGTAAAAGCCCGGTACATAGCACCGGTGTCTACGTGAACAAAACTTAGGGTTTTAGCTAATTTGCGAGAAACGGTGCTTTTTCCCGAAGCTGATGGTCCATCGATGGCAATAACAGTATTCATACTACCTAGTGTTACTCTTTTTAAAAGAGAGCAAAAGAAAGTTTTTTATTACCAGAGGAGATTTCGCTTAGTTGTTTGGTGAAACTTGGGTATGAGGTATCAATACAATCCACATTTTCAATTGCGCTGGGGCCATCTGCCTTGAGTGCAAGAATGGCAGAAGCCATAGCAATCCTGTGGTCTCCATAACTCTTAACGGCTGCTGCTTTGATAGGGTGACCACCTTCGATGATGAGGCCATCTTCAGTCTCTTCAACAGGGACACCAAATGCTTTGAGATTCGTAGCCACTGCAGCAAGCCTATCTGATTCTTTAACGCGGAGCTCAGCGGCATCTTTGATAATTGTTTGCCCTTTTGCACAGGCGGCAGCTACGGCAATGATAGGGATTTCATCAATGATATTGGGAATTTCATTGCCACCTATTTCAACGCCCTGAAGCTCCTCCGTTTCAGAAATACGGATGCTACCAGTGGGTTCGAAATCATTGTGTTCGATATGTTCTCGGATGGCTGCACCCATGCGCATCATAACATTGAGAAGGCCTGTTCGAGTAGGATTGAGTCCTACGTTGACAATACGCAAAGCGGACTCAGGTAAAATAGAAGCTGCAACGATCCAAAAAGCTGCGGAAGAGAAGTCTCCTGGAACGCTAATGTTGACGCCGTTGAGTTTTTGACCTCCATGGACAGTAATGTTTTTTCCATCGTTGTCTATAGTGGCACGCATGTAGCGAAGCATGCGTTCGGTATGGTCACGGGATGGGATAGTTTCTTCCACAGTGGTTTTTCCATTTGCTTGAAGACCTGCTAATAGGATGCAGGACTTTAGCTGGGCACTGGGAATAGGTAGATGGTAGGAGATGCCTTCAAGGGGCTTTCCTTCAATCACAATAGGGGGGCGCTTTCCTTTCCCTTCACATAAAATCTTAGCACCCATCATTGTTAGAGGCTCCATGATCCGTTTCATGGGGCGGTTATTGAGTGATTCATCACCGAATAAACTGGAATTAAACTGTTGTCCGGCAAGGATACCTGACATAAGCCGCATGGTGGTGCCTGAGTTTCCGCAATCTAAGGGTTCACCAGATGCGAGGAGCTTGCCATTTCTACCGCGAATGATCATAGAAGTAGGGTTGATTTTTTCAGTTTCAACACCTAAAGCTTGCATGGCTTTCAAGGTTCCCAAGCAATCCGCACTGGGAAGAAACCCTGTAACCTTCGACTCGCCGTCCGCTAGACCTGCAAACATAAGAGCGCGGTGCGAAATGCTCTTGTCACCTGGAACTGAGATTTCGGTTCGAAAGTTTTTAATAGGAGTGACCTTAAGTTGTGACATGATGTTTTTTAAGTGCTCTGCGGGACTGGGCGGCTTTTTCAAGGACTTTGCCAAGTGCCGTTAAGTTACCTTGTTCTAGATAAAGTTTTGCTTCTTGCAAGGCGACAATGAATTGATCAATAGATTTTATGACGGGTTGCTTATTATCGGATAGAATTTCTAGCCACATTTGAGATGGGCTAGCGGCGATGCGTGTAAAATCACGAAAGCCAGGGCCAAGCATGGAAAAGGCATCTACTTGAGTGCAATTCATGACAAGAAAGGCAAGTAGGTGAGGAAAATGGCTGATTTCCGCGGCAAACTGATCGTGTTTTTCGGCAGATAGAGTAATGACTTTTGAACCCAGAAAAGTCCAAAAGGTCTCTAGCTTTTGTATTGCTTCCTTTTGAGTTTTGTCAGTTGGTGTCAGAACGGTTACGGCATCCTGGTAAAGTGTGGAAGAGGCGGAGGAAAACCCAGAGCTATCGCTTCCTGCCATGGGATGTGAGCCGCACCAGAGAACGTTCTTATCTAATTGACTAGATGCGATCTCATCAACGGAAGCCTTTGTGCTTCCGACATCAGTGACTAGGGTGCCTGCTTCAAAATAGGGGGAATATTTTTTAAGAAGTTCAGAGGTAATCTTTACCGGTGTGCAGAAAATGATGAGTTCGGCACCTGAAATAGCTTCTCTAAGAGAAGTCGTTGTCTTCAGCTCAGGCTGTGCAGTTCGGATGGAAGATAACGAGGACTCATTTCTTCCCCAAACCCTAATATCTGGAGCATCTTTTAGATTTTGTCGCCTACTATTTTCAATAACAGCGAGCGCAATAGAGCCGCCCATAAGCCCAGGCCCAATGACAGCAATGGAGGAAAATGGAAAATCATTATTCATTTATGCAGGAAACGAGTTCTTCTTCAAAATGAGTCATTTGTTCGGCTGTGCCAATGGAAACGCGGATCCACTCTGGCAGTCCGTAGCTTTTGAGTGAGCGTACGATGACTCCCTTCTGCAGGAGAGCGTGAAATACCCGATCTGCATCTTTGACATTCATCATAAGGAAATTAGCGTAGGAAGGGAGGTAAGGGATTTGATTTGCTTCACAGAAATCTCTTAATCGAGCAAGGCCTTGGTGTGTGATATCCTTGGTTTTATTCTGATGCTCAAGATCTTTGAAGCCTTCTAATGCAGCGGCTTGAGCAATGGCATTGACATTGAAGGGTTGTCTTGAGCGTTGTAGTGCCTCGGCAGTGTCTTCTCTGGTAATGCCATAACCGACACGAAGTGCGGCGAGTCCTTGAATTTTAGAAAAAGTTCTTAAAATAATGAGATTGGGAAACTGCTTGAGCCATTCGATGGACGGAGGGGGTTCTTTCAGGAATTCATAGTATGCTTCATCCAATACGCAGATAACATGCTCGGGAAGTGATTCGATAAAAGACTTTAGCTCATTAGTAGGAATGAGTGTCCCGGTTGGGTTATTGGGATTGGCAATGAAGACGAGACGAGTGTTCTGCTTTATTGAGGCCTTCATGGCATCTAGATCATGAGCAAAATTGCGATCAGAAGTTTCAATGAATTCGACATCAAAGAGCTGAGCCATGAGTTTGTAGACGACAAAAGCATAACTACTAGCAATAACACTCGTATGACCTGGGCGAGTGAAAGCATGGTAGGCGAGCTCAATAATTTCGTTAGAACCATTGCCTAAGACTACTTGGCTTTTAGAGAGTTTATTATGCTCCGCGATAGTTTGGCGTAGGTGAAAACCTCCACCATCAGGGTAAATATGAGTTTGCGAAGCCATTTCAGTAATAGCTTTTAGAGCTTTGGGTGATGGACCAAGGGGGTTTTCATTTGATGCAAGCTTTGAAATAGAGGAAGGATCTAGGCCTAGTTCTCTGGCTACATCATCTATGGGTTTGCCCGGTTCATAAGGAACGAGAGCGCTTAAATTCGGGTTGGCTAACTTATTTAATAGCTTTTTCATAAAACTGGAGACAAACGGCTGAAATAATGCCTTAAGCCAGGCATGTTGTCCACTAGATTGACATAGCAAACCAATTAGATATTGTTAATGGTCTAGTATGTCAGAGATTACCCTCCAACCAATTGGTGTGCTTGGATTCATGTCACGTAGACGCATCAGTATCTTACAGCCATTTGGGTCTTTTCATGAGCTAGCTGCCGAACAAATTCTCATTGAGCAAGGTCAAGAACCTAATACTTTATATATCGTCGTGAGTGGTAGACTTGAAGTTTTCAAAACCTTAGAAAGTAACGCAGTGACTCTCGGACAGGTAGAGTCCGGTGATTGCTTGGGCGAAATCAGCCTATTTGAGCCAACCAGCGCAACCGCTACGGTTAAAGCTATAGAAGATTGTGTTTTATGGAGTTTAGGTTTAGAGGGGCTGCATGCCTTTATGGAACAAGAAGCGACTTCTGGAGCTCAATTACTACTTGGTATCACACAGCTTCTAAGTAGGCGCCTCAAATTGGCCAATACGGCAATCGCTGCAAGTCATGTGATGCCAAACCACCTATGCGTGAGACGCCGTCATACAGATAGCCTCGATGCAGAAAATTGGGTGCAAGAAGATAAAAAAGGGTTTGAAAAGCTTACCGGGAAAAAAAATCAGTATAAATTGCCTGATCGAATTAAGTGGTAGGATTCTGTTATCTTTTCATAACCTTTTACTATGGCTAGGCAAGACGTTAAGCTAATAGGACACGACGAGTTTACCCAAATAACTAAGGTGGGAACGTTTACTCTTGCTTGGGAGTCAGAAAAAAAACGGTTTATCTTTCGCAATGTAAATGACTCATTTTCTGATCTTTTATCAGTTCCTTCAAAATATATAGTCGGACGTGATATTTTATCTGCTCTACCTATAACTTTTGCAGCGGACTTTGAAGGGTGTTGCCTTGAATCCCATACCCAAGCTAAGGAGACCGTGCACCGCCTATGTTACCGTTTTGATTCTGGTGAAATTTGGCTCTTATTTCATCTTACTCCCGCTAATGAAAGTCAGAGCTTTCCAGGGTTGCTAGGAATTTGTCTAGATGTGACTCACATTATGCGCGCGCAAAATACGCTTTCGCAGACCGATGAATTAGCTGCGTATGTATCCACAGCACTTAACCGCTTTTCAAATCCTATACTTATTGCCCAACGGATGAGTGACGAGTTTTGTGTTATTCATATCAATCAAGCCTTTACAGCTCAATTAGGCTATGTATCAGGTGAAGTGGTTGGCAGAGATCCGTTTTTTTTGTTATTCCGCAAAGGGCTTGTTTTTTTTCAAAGCCAGATGACACACTTAGATGATGAAGGCGTTAGTTTTTCCCAGCGCGCGATATGTTATTCTCAAGCAGGTAATAAGGCAATTTGGAGGGTGGTTTTTGAACCTATTCGGGAGAAAGACCTGAGAATGAGTGGGATTAGGATAAGGCTATACGCAACCGATCAGGATGAAGGAGAGTCTGCGGTAGAGGAGATTTTAAGTCCAGAAGACCACAGCAAGGAAGAGCGCATCGCTTTATCTGATGTGGCCTATGGTATCTCTTCAGACTTTAAGCAATTAGTCAGCATGATCGAGAATCATCTAGAACTGCTTAAGCCCATACCTGAAAAGACAGCACTTTGTTGCCTGGAATTTTGTCGCAAGGCAGTGGAATCAGCTAGTGAGTCTCTAGTAGATCTCTTAAAAAGCGTGCCACAGGAGCTTGAAGTTCATAGTAGCACTGTGCAGATTGGAACTCAAACGAGGAACATATCACTTGATATAGAAAATCAAACAGCTAAGGAGGATCTCTATGCTCTTATTGTGGTGACCGAGCGCATGATTCAATTAATGATAGATGATGCCCTGGCTGGAAAAGGGTTTCGAACCAAAATTGCATCCTCAGGTAAGAATGCAATTGAGTCACTGAAAGAGAGTGATGAGTTTCCTCATGTGATTGTCGTGGATTACCAGCTAGTAGATATGACAGGTTTAAATTTTGTTCGTGAAGTTCGTCAGCATAATTTCGAGCAACAATTTGTCATGGTTACTAGCTATATGCGTGACGAAAAAGCATTGGAATTGAGGAAAGAAAAACTAATTAC
The DNA here is from genome assembly GCA_039192515.1 of Verrucomicrobiota bacterium. Lineage (NCBI taxonomy): Bacteria > Pseudomonadati > Verrucomicrobiota > Verrucomicrobiota bacterium. Next base: position 66,359 of record JBCCXA010000011.1, read on the forward strand.
GCTTTTTAAGCCTTTTGCGGCAAAGCAGCTACTCAAGGCTGTGCACAAGGCGTTACAAAATAGTGCTCAAAAGGAATAGTCTATGAAAAGTCCTGCTCGCTCTATTGCCTTGACCAGCCAAAGCTAGCTATTCTACTGTTGGATTTTAATAGAGCCGAATGATGTCAAAGAAGTAGAATGTGATGTATAGCTTGAGCGATAAGGAAAACAGAGTTGAAGAAGATGTATCCAAACGTTACATATTGGGGAGATTCTGTGATTCTTGTGGCCAAAATGTTGCGCAGATCTTTAAATCTCTATTGCACCACTCGGGTTAGATTACTGATAAGTGGCAATCGTATTATTTTTAAATTCAAATTATAGGATGGAGTAGATCATGAGCTGGTACTATCAAAAAGGTCAGGAGCAAGCGGGACCTGTAGATGAGAAAGAGGTTCTTCGCTTAGCAAGCACGGGCGAAATTAATGATCTAACCTTGGTTTGGAAAGAGGGGATGAGTGGATGGAAGTCCTATGTAGAAGTAAAAGATACCTTTGACTCCTCCGATGGAAATAGCATTCAAAGTTCACAGGGTGAGATGGTTACTTGTAGTGTATCCGGTAAATCTGTTCCTAAGAGAGAGGCGATTGAATTAAATGGACGTTGGGTTTCGGCTGAACATAAGAATGAGGCGCTTGAGAGAATCAAGTCTGGCGTTGGATTAGATGAAGGGATTTATAACTATATCGGCTTTTGGTGGCGAGTATTGGCCAGGCTCGTAGATGGTATTATCACATCAATTGTATCTTACGCTCTTATGTTTCTATTAGCTATACCTTTTGGCGTGGCGGGTTTTGCAAGCAATTTAATTGGACAAAGCAGTGATGCATCTGCAGGCACCGTGGGTATATATTTTATCATTCAATTGGTGTGTTCTTTAGGCATACCTATGGCCTATGAGGTCTTTTTGATTGGTAAATTTGGTGCGACTATAGGAAAAAAACTTATTGGAGCAAAAGTGATACGTTCGGATGGATCTAAGTTGACTTATATGCGAGCTTTCGGTCGGTACTGGGGTATTATGCTAAGTGGTATTATTCTGTATATTGGATATATTATGGTTGCCTTTGATCGTGAGAAACGTGGATTGCATGATAAATTATGCGATACTCTAGTGGTGAGAAATAATTGATAGATTTTCTTTCTGCGCAGGCTGTAGTTTTATGGATGTATGGGCGAGCTACTGAAATGTCGAAAATGTGGGGTTTTACTTAAAGGTGGTAGTATCCTAGATGGCAGCTATGAAGCGTGCCCAAGCTGTCAGGCAAGTAGTCGTTTAAAAGTATACCCAGCCTATTTTGATAAAATTGAAAAGGGAAAATTAGGTCAGAAAGCACTAGGTGACAAGGAAGCTACTTGTTATTTCCATCCGGATCGCAAAGCGGTCGCTATTTGTGATGAATGCGGCAAATTCGTATGCGAGCTATGTGCAATTCCAGATCCCTTGGCAAATGATGGAGCTTCTGAAGGGGTTTTATGTCCAGAGTGCTATAGCCGTAAACTAGAATCTTCCGGTCGTAGAGGCGGAAGGGAGGAAGTCTTTTTATACGATGGTATGGCAGTCAGTCTGGCTGTTGTTCCCCTTATACCCCCTATTTGTATTATTATGTATTGGGCAATTATCTTTACTGCACCAGCGGCATTATTTCTCTCGATAGCTTATTGGGGTAAGACTAGACATTTTATGCCTAGATCCAAGATTCGTAATATCGTGGCAATAGTATTCTCACTTCTCCAGGTGCTTTTCCTCATAGGCATAGTTGTACTCATAGTGACAAGCTTAACATTCGGTGAAATGGGGTCATGAGCTATACGAAACTTAAAATTAAAGGGGCATCTATGCAAAGTCTCTTGAGTGTCCGCAAATCTAATCTATGGCTTGAGGAAGATCATTTTTTACATGTGGAAGGTAGAGGTCTCATTTTCACCTTTTGGGAGCACTACCAAAGGCTATATTTTGAAAATATCAAAGGCATCATTATCTTAACTACGAAATTGTACTTGATACATAGCGTTAGTTATAGCTTGATCGGGTTGTTTTTTTTACTCTTAGGTGTGGGCTCGAGCTTATTAGTATCTGATAATTTGACAAAATGGATAGTTATCTTGGTAGTTGGTGCTATCGGTACATTGTTTTTAATAAGAGGTATATTTATTGGGCTTTTTCGAAAGAGCTGTAAGTTTTTGATTCTTACTAATGTAGCAGCAATAGAAATACCCTCTCTAAATACGATGCGTGTTGCTGAGAATACCGAGAAAATCTTGTCAGGATTTATAGAGAAAGCGCAAGGTAAGCTGGACCAAGAGGGTTTAAAAAAGGTCATAGAGATTGAAAAAAGTGATCTTTAGAATTTCAATCATTATATTTTGATGTATGAGACAGAAGCCTCCAGCCAATTTCTCAATTCTAAGTGAAGCTAATACGTTAGGTAGAAGTATTGCCTCAACAAGATGCTTTATTCATGAGGACCGAGAGGCGGTGGCTAAGTGTATAGAGTGTCATAATTTTTTCTGCAGTGAATGTGTGGTGGATTACGAGGGACGGATGCTTTGTAACCACTGTCTGGCTGAAATTGTAGCTAAGCATAAGGATGAAGAGAAAACAGGGTCACGATGGGGCGTTCTAGCAAAAGGGTCAGGATTAGTTCTATCCATCATTCTTTTATGGGTTTTATTTTCAGGAGTAGGATTTCTTATCCAGGCTATTCCAGATAATTTTCATGAAGGTGGCTTTGTGAATAAAAGCCAGGGAAATTAGAATGCTTAAAAAGAACAGGCTTCAAAGTGTGACAAAAGATGGTGGGTGGTTAGAGCGTCGTCTTGGAGGAAGCTTAAATTTAGTAGAAGAGGGTTTCCATCTTATTAAGGCATCATCCGTCGAAAGTTGGGTAACTTATCTTCTAGGCACCCTCCCTTTCCTTCTGGCGTTAATTTATTTTTGGGGTGATTTAGTATATAGGCCTAAGATAGAAACAAGCGAAATATTAGGCATGGCAGGAACGCTTTCTCTTCTATACATATGGATGAAGGTATGGCATTCCGTTTATACAATGCGCTTACTGGAGGATTATACTGATGAGAAGCATGCTAAATTGACAGCGGAGGAATGGAGGCGAATCATTTTTTCTCAAGGCATTGTTCAACCCACTTCCTGGATTATATTGCCAACCGCTATTTTATTGCTCTTTCCATTTGGCTGGTGTTACGCCTTCTATCATAATTTTAATATTATAGGCGGTAAAGTTCGAGCAATTTCTAATAAGCAAACGGAATCATTATGGACTGATTTGAAGAGATCATGGGCTATGGCTATGGCTCGTCACAAAGAAAATCATTTACTAATATGGATGGTAAGTCCTTATTTAATGGTGCTTAGCGCGGTTTTAGTGCTTGCTACTATCTATGCTCTGCAATTGATTTATATAGAAGAATTACGGTTACTAGCCGCGTTAATGATGGTTTGGATATGGATATTGGCAGGGGTATTGATTCTTATGGTTCCGGTTGCCGCTGCCGTGGCTATTAATATAGCAAGCGTAATCATAGTAGGACCTATGCTCGTGAAAATTTTATTTGGAATAGAGAGCTCATTTACGATGAGCGGGACTAACTTTTTTTCAACAACTTTTGTCGTGATTGTTTGTGCTTTGACTTTTTTAGTTATGGAGCCTCTTGTAAAAGCTGCTTATGTTTTACGCATATATAGAGAGTCGTCTAAAAAAACGGGACGAGATCTTTTAGTAAATTTGCATAAAGTAAAAAAGAAAAAATCTGCAATTCAAGGACAGGTATGAGGGCAGGATTTACTTATCATTTGATTTTATTAGGAGTGATCCTTTTTCTTTCAATTTCATGTGCACTATCTCAAATCGAAAAGAATAATGAAATTGTTTATCAGGAGCGTAGTGAGCTAAGTAACTCTGAGCTAGAAAAGGCTATAGAAAAGACTCTTACACAGAGAAGATATTTATGGAACAAAGTGGAGAAGCAAAGTCTCCTAGAAGATGTTGACGAGAGCAATTGGTTTTTATTCTGGATAAAAAATTCACTAGAGTGGGTTAAAAATAAGTGGAAGGAATGGAATCATATGCTTAGACAATTGGTAGAAAGTTGGTTTGAAAGACTTGGTGGATCTCATAATTCTCGAGATAGGAACCCTGCGGATCCCGTATTTTTTATCAAGTTTTTTGCTTTTATTATCTTAGCACTATTTATCAGTTGGATGGTGTACTATTGGTTTAAGCATAGAAAACACATTACACTCTCTATTGACGAAGATCAGTCAGCCGAGACTGTTTCCATTCCCGATTTAGAAGATGAAGATATTTCTCCTGATCAATTACCAAGTGATGAATGGGCGAAATTAGCTGAGGAAATGTTTGAGAAGAGAGAGATGAGACTAGGACTTAGGGCTCTATTTCTGTCTTTATTGGCTCAATTAGGCCATACGAATTTCATTCAGATTCGTGCATCAAAATCAAATAGAGATTATCTCATGGAGCTAGAGCGCCGGTTTAAGAATAAAGGCAATATGATTCAATCCTTCAGGCATAATATCCAGATGATTGAAATGATTTGGTATGGGGATCATCTTGTTACAGAGACGATGATTGATTCTTTTAAAAAGAATAGCAGCATCATTCAACTAGGTGCCAAGAGCTAAAAATGAAGTCACGACTATTTCTGGTGGGGCTATTGTTATTATTGCTCTTCGGTATCATTGAGTTCTTTAGTCTAAGCTTTGAGTCTGGAGATATTTATCCTGAGTATTCATCTTTTCGATCAGATCTTAAGGGCACTCGCGTGCTTTTTGATTCTTTACAAGCGGTAAACATCTCTGCAGAACGCAATTTTATTAAACTAGGAAGTTATATGCCTGGTTATGAAGGGTCATGTGTAATCGTTTGTGGAGTGCATGAAAACAATTTCGATATGATTCCGGAAAATTTATTTCAAGAACTTGAAGCTAGGATAAGCAAAGGTTGGAGGCTAATTGTTACTTTGCCAGGAGGGGACTATAGAATTAGTTCTCAAGAAAAGAACGAGGAACAACCTAACCAAGATGATTCGCGCAAGGATCAAACAGAGGAAGTTAGTCATACTGGATCTTTTCAAGAAGGTGAAAAAAAGTTGAATGGTAGAGATGAAATTCAAAGGAAGGAGTCCAATAATAAAAGAGATTCAAGGCCAACCTTGTATGAGCGTAATTTATCTGTTTGGCTAGAATGGAATGCTGCTATAAAAAATCTCCCAACAAAGGCCTTGCCTGATGAAGAACAGAATTTCTTAGTTTCTAAGCTTTCTCAATCTTACAAACTAAAAACTAGCAGCGAGAGTATTGCCTTGCCACAAGAGATTGCTTGGTATTCAAATCGTTATTTCGACTTAATGACGGAGGGGGAAGAAGAAAGTGTGGAGGTTCGAGATCTTTGGAATATTGTCTATGAAATAGAAGGCTATCCAGTTGTAATTGAGAGACCGATCGGCTCAGGCAGCGTGGTGCTGGCTTCAGATTCTTATTTTTTGAGTAATGAAGCCCTAGCTAATGAGAGAAATGTAAACTTAATCTTATGGATAATGGATAACAAGGAGCAGGTGATTTTTGATGAAGTACACCATGGAGTGCAAAGGACATTGGGTATTTTTAATTTATTTGAGCGTTTTCGGGTAGAGGGTTTTCTTCTAGGTGTGATGATTGTTTTTGTTTTATTTCTATGGAAGAGAATGACGAGTCTTGTTGTGCAAGATGAGCGCTTCTATGGATGGCAAGTAGAGAATATTGTCAGTGGAAGAGACGCTATCTCGGGGTTGGTCCATCTATTAAAGCGTAATATAGCGAGGAAGGATTTATTAAATGTTTGTGTGCGGGAGTGGCTGATGACTGCCAGCGTTTGCCGCAAGGGTAAGGATATAGTGGGAGGTAAGCGAGACATATCCCAAGATGTTAATGAAGAACTATTTAAGTTGGCGAAACTAGGGAAAAATAGTAAATCGCTAAAGGGTATAGCAGATGAGGACTTAAAAGAGTGCTACAACCAAATTAAGAAAAAAGTTGCCATCAAAGTCTAGTTTAATAATAAAAGGTCAAATTATGAATGAATATGTAGAACAGTTAAAAGAAACGTTATCACGGGCTAAGCAAGAGGTTGGTAAAGTTATTATTGGGCAGGAATCTGTCATAGACTATTGTTTGATTGTTATTTTTACCGGAAACCATGCTCTGATAGAGGGAGTGCCTGGAGTTGCCAAAACTCTTTTAGTTCGAACTTTAGCAAAAGTATTAGGCGGCGATTTTTCTAGGATTCAGTTCACTCCTGATCTGATGCCTGCGGATATCACTGGCACCGAGGTATTCAATATGAAGACCAATGAGTTTGATTTTCATATGGGGCCAATATTCACCTCCTTTCTATTAGCAGATGAGATAAATAGGGCTCCAGCAAAAACACAGTCAGCGCTGTTACAAGCTATGCAAGAGTGGGTGGTCTCTATTAGTCGAAAAACGTATACCTTACCCGAAAATTTTACAGTTTTCGCAACGCAAAACCCGGTTGAATATGAAGGCACTTATCCCTTACCAGAAGCTCAAAAAGATAGATTTATGCTGAAAATCGACATGGATTACCCAGAACATGAAGACGAAATGGAGTTAGCCAAGAGGATGCTTGGAGACGAGACCCCAGAAAAGGTATTGAATGGGAATCAAGTACATTCGGTTATTTCAATAGAGGACTTGAGTCAATGCCGGCACAGTCTACAAGCCATTGTCATGCGAGAAGATCTTGTTGATTATGTGGTGAAAGTAGTACGAGCTACACGTGAGCATGCTGCAGTATTAACAGGTGCAGGGCCTAGAGCGACTCAAGCCTTAATAGCAGCAAGTCGAGGGATTGCCGCTTTAAACGGAAATGATTTTGTAAGCCCAGATGATATTCGTAGTATTGCTCAAGCCGTTCTTGTACATCGTGTCATTGTGAGGCCTGAATACGAAATAGAGGGTCTGACATCAGCTGATGTCATTAAAAAAATATTAACGGATGTTCCTGTGCCCAGATGATTGCTCCTCAGACAAGGCTCATCTTGGCTGCAACAGTTGTGATTATTCCGAGTCTGGGATTATGGGCTTTAGTGTCAGACCCATTAATTCAGACCCTGACTCTAACGGTTTTAGTGATGTTTTTTATGTTGCTAATTATCGACGCTATGAAGGTTTGGTATGTTCCACGGCAAATCAAAGTACAACCCATTACGGAGCTGCAACGGTTAGTTTTAGAGCATGAGGGAGTTCTAACCTTTTTGTGTACGTGGGAAGAAGAGAAAAATAAAAAATCTTCTTTTAAAATGGGCCTTAAAGTTCCTCCCAGTTTAGTGATCTCTCATGCTGGTCAGATTGTAGAATTTGAGGAAAGTGTTAAACAGGTGGAAGTTAGATTATCTTGTCAGCCATTTGAAAGAGGTAGCTTTCTTATTGATAATTGTCAGGTGGAAGTTTGCAGTTCCATGGGCTTTTGGGCCAAGCGAAAAAAAACTCCACTAAAATGTGAAATACGAGTTTACCCTAATCTAGATGAAGAAAAGGCTGTTATCTCAGCACTATTTAACAAGCGTATGTTTTCGGGTCTACATGTGCAAAGGCAAGTAGGCCAAGGGCGGGAATTTGAAAAATTACGCGACTATATTCCAGGTGATAGTTATGATGATATTAGTTGGAAAGCAACAGCAAAAAGACGCACACCAGTTACCAAAGAATATCAAATTGAAACAGAGCAGCAGATATATGTTGTGTTGGATTGTTCTCGCTTGAGTTCCCGAAAAAGTTCTTTACGACGAGGTGCCTCAAAACTTAAACAAACTGGCCCACAGCGCAACTATTTGGAAAAAGGGGTAGAAACTGCGATGTTGCTAAACATTGCCGCCGAAAACCAAAAGGATGCTTTTGGTATTGTTACTTTTAGTGATCAAGTAGAAAATTTTATTCGAGCTGGTCATGGAAGAGCAACCTTTATGGCGTGTCGGGATGCACTTTTTCAAGTGCAACCAAAACTTGTAGCTCCAGACTACCAGGAGGTTTGCACCCAATTACGAACTAAAGTAAGAAAGCGTTCTCTCTTAGTTTTCATAACTAGTTTAGACGATGTTGGGGTGATGGATCAATTACTTGCTGGTGTTCAGATATTAAGAAGCAAGCATTTGGTATTAATATGCTATTTACAACCAAAGAAGATTGAGCCCATTTTTGCAGGTCATGCAGTCAGCAGTGGCTCAGAAGTTTATGAGAGGTTGGCAGGTCATATGGCTTGGAAACAGATGCACGAAGTAGAAAATAAGTTATTATCTCAAGGTGTTTTATCCGTAGGAGTGGAATTTCAATCGATGGCTTCAGAAATTGTCTCTCAGTACCTCAATGTCAAAAGAAGACAAATACTATGATTGTTGATTTTGATAAGTTTGTGGAGCAGGAACAGGTTTATTGGCAAGAGTTAGAAGGTATGCTTGATAAAAGTGATAAAGATATTGGTTTCAAGATGTCTTTGGCAGAGATCCAACGCTTTCAGTATCTTTACGGTCGTGTCTCCTCAGATTTAGCGAAAGTTTCTGTTCTACCTTCCGAGTCTGATATACGTGTTTATTTAGAAGGATTGGTTGCCAGGACTTATAGCTTTGTTCATGAAGTTAGGGTGAGTAAGCGTCGATTTAAGATTGTATCCTGGATAAAAGATAAAGTCCCATCCGTTTTTCGGACTCGTGTAAGATCCTTTCAGCTGTCTTGCACCTTCATGTTTATAGGAGCATTATTTGGGGCTTTAGCTATTATTTGGGATCCAGCTAGTAAAGAGATTATAATGCCTTTCCCTCATTTGCTGGGGGATCCTTCTGATCGTGTGGCCTATGAGGAGGCAAATAAGAATAGCGAAACTATGGCGGGCTCTCAGGGAACATTTGCTTCTTCTTTGATGACCCACAATATTAAGGTCTCATTGTTTGTTTTTGCTTTAGGAATTACGGCAGGGATTGGTCCATCAATTTTACTCTTCTATAACGGTGTGATTCTTGGAGCGGTTTTTGCTGATTATATGATAGCTGAAGAAACCCTGTTCTTACTGGCTTGGTTACTGCCCCATGGGTCAGTAGAGTTACCAGCCGTTCTTATAGCGGGCCAGGCATCTTATGTTTTAGCCGGCGCTATTATAGGTAGAGAAGATGGAAAGCCCTTAACCACTCGCATCCGTCAAGTTTTAGATGATTTGATGCATTTACTTGGGTGTGTTGCCATTTTATTGATTTGGGCTGGAGTAGTAGAATCCTTTTTTTCTCAGTATCATTACCCTGTTCTACCTTATGAATTTAAAATTATATTTGGTGCTATTCAGCTAGTTGCATTGTTTTATTGGCTCTTAGCAAGTCGAAGGAAGTCTGAGCAAAGCACTTAAAGGTAACATGGTTATGAGTATAAGGCAGAGTCAGGAGTTATTAGTGAAGACACCTGAGGGTGTTGTTTTTTCTATTCCCTTAGCTGGTATGATTACTCGAACACTAGCTTTGTTAGTTGATTTCATGGTCATCATTATTTTAGCGAAAGCAGTCAATTTCGTAACAATTTGGTTTATGTTAGTCAGCTCAGATTTAATGAATTCGCTGAATATTATTTTATATTTTATCATCTCAACTGGATATACTATCTTTTTTGAATGGGGCTTACGTGGACAAACTCTCGGTAAACGTTTGTTAGGGTTGCAGGTTATTGATGCGGATGCCTTGCCTTTAAAGTTTTCTCAAGTGGTGATGCGAAATCTTCTCAGATTTGTAGATGCCTTGCCCGCCTTTTATTTAGTTGGTGGGATCACTGCTTTTTTTACCAGTAAGGTTCAGAGGCTAGGAGATCTTGCTGCTAATACTGTTGTAATAAGACACAGACGGGCAGATCAGCCAAGTTTAGAAAAAATCTTTGCCGGCAAATATAATTCGTTTTGTGATTACCCGCATTTAGTTGCAAAGTTGAAACAACGGATTGATATCATGGAGGCAGATATTGCTTTGCAGGCTTTGTCGCGTAGGGATGATATGAGTGATAGTGATCGATTGTTACTTTTTGATCGCTTGGCCTCGCATTTCAAAGAAATTATTGAGTTTCCAGAAAAAACAACCTTTGGTCTTAGCTCAGAGCAATATGTAAAGAATGTTGTGGATTTGCTCTTTACCAAAAAAAAGATGTAAAAAGTTTAGATCAGGTCAAGAGCTAGCTTCATTTTTAAGCGGCGGGCTGTAAAGGCTCTGTTCTAGATATATCAGCGTCTTCATTAGTATTTTGTTCACTCTTATATGTGCTAGGGGATTGTGGTCTAGAAGTTGCTGCTTTGTATGGATTTTTGCTTACTTTGGAATTGGAGGACTCATTAAGTAAGTTAGGAAATGCCGAGGCTCTGTTAGGGTAGTAGCGGTCAAATAGTTCTTCTGCTTGCGCACGGACCATATGTTGCTGTTGGTTGTTTAATACGATTCTTTCTGAGCGACCTTCAACCTCAAGGCGAATCTTACCAGAGGATAAGACTTCTATAATAATAGGCCTGAAGGCTTCTGGTTTGTATCCTTGAGCAATGTATTCAGCAATTTTTTCTTTGAGGGTGAGTTCTTCAGTTAATTTTTTGGATCCAAACTCCTTAGATACTGAAACGGAAATACGTTCAAAATGAATCTCCACAGGCAAAGGTGGAGCCCAAGGAACAACCCCATCACGGCGTTGCAGAACGCGTATTTCTCGAATTTTGCCACACAGAGCATCTATGGGGAATGGCTTTGAGACATATCGCTTAAATTTTCCACGTGCCATTTCATTGCGATTTAAGTCTTTTGCTTCATCTGGTGTGATAAGGCCTGAAATCAAAATAATTCCAATTCGGCCTAAATGAGGATCGTGCTGGATCACTTCAGAAATATCTTCTCCGTTTATATCTTGTAGACCCAGATCCAAAACAACAATGTCGGGCCGGTTAACCTTAAGTATTTGTAAGCATTCGGTGCCTGAGGCACCTGTAAGAGTTTGATAGCCCCTTGCTTGGAGGTTGGTAGACATCATTTCGATGACGTTTTCGTCATCATCTATGAGTGCAATAATTTCTACAGGATTGCCGCCATGTTCCTCAATGCCTAATTTGTAGCCCTCTTCAAAAGCCATACGTTCGTTGTCGCTCTCGAATTTTTTCTGGTCGATCATTTCTTGAATGTTAGACATCTTAATAGCAATGAGTAGTGGTTCTCCCTACTTGTTGAAAATCGACAAAATATTTCCAAAATAAAGCCAAAAATACAAAAGATATAGTTTGTATAAATTAAATGATTTAATAATCAGTTGTTTGTCATTTAGAAAGACAGAAAAAAACATAAGAATTACTAATAAATTTGAAGCTAGGGAACTAGTTGCTATCATTGGGGTTAAAGTTAGTTAAATAAAAGGCAGTAAGTGGCTAGATTTTTGATTCCTTAAAGAATTTGCAAATATGATTCCCTTTTGCCGAATAGGCTTATATGACATCTAGAGAGTTTCTCCTAAAGATAGGGCTGTTGGTGGTAATTCCAGACGAATTATGAAAATCTTATTTGTATGTTCTGAATGCATGCCCTACGTGAAAACGGGTGGACTAGGAGATGCGACAGCAGGGCTTGCTAAAGCTCTGGGTGAATTAGGACATGAAGTCAGAGTCTTGATGCCTCTCTACTCAGAGATTCCGAGGGAGAAATATAAGATTAAGTACTTAGCATCATCTTGTATTCATATGGGTGATGGTGAAGAGCAATGGATAGGACTCTATGAGGGCAGTTTGAGCTTAAAAGTTCGAATTTGGTTTATGGAGTGTGATCGTTTTTTTGCGAGGCCCGGCATCTATAGTTATAATAATGAGGATTATCCAGATAACGCTTATCGTTATGCCCTATTATCCAAAGCAGCTCTACAAATAGCTAAAGATCAGATATTTATACCAGAAGTCATGCATGTTCATGATTGGCCTGCCGCTTTAGTTCCTCTTTTCCTGAAGACTTGGGATAGGATTTTATCTCCGCTTTCCTCTACCGCTAGCGTTCTAACAATTCATAATATTGGCTATCAAGGGGTTTACACTGCGGATGTCTTGAAATTTTTAGGTGTTGGACTCGAGTATTATCACTCAGGATGTCTAGAGGCACACGGACGGATCAATATGCTTAAAGCGGGGATTGCTATGGCTGATGCCATTACGACGGTTTCTCCCACTCATGCAGATGAGATTTGTGATCCTATTGGAGGGATGGGGATGGCGCCATATATCAGCTCCAGAAAGGGCGATCTATTTGGTATTTTAAACGGAGTTGATTACGACCACTGGGATCCTGAGACTGATGAGCATATTCCATTTAATTATTCTGTTAGGGATACAAGTGGCAAAGTGGGCTGTAAAAAAGAGCTTCAAAGATATTTTGGATTACCAGAGGGCAAAGAGATTCCAGTAGTAGGTATTGTTACCCGATTAGTAGCCCAGAAAGGCATTTCATTAATGCAAGAAGCCTTAGGTTCTGTGGTAGATGAAATGGACTTACAGTTGGTAATGCTTGGTTCAGGCTTACATGAGACAGAGGCATTCTTTCACCGATTGAAGCAACGTTTTCCTGATAAAGTTGGGATTCATATTGGCTTTTCTGGACCCCTGTCTCACTTGATAGAAGCTGGTAGTGACTTTTTCCTGATGCCCTCTATCTACGAGCCGTGTGGCCTGAACCAAATTTACTCATTAAAATATGGTACTGTCCCCATAGTCCGGTCAACAGGTGGACTCGAGGATACGGTAGTCGATTGGAAAAATAACAATGGAACAGGCATTAAGTTTAACGATATTTCTGCCGATTCTATGAAAGAAGCTCTGTGCCGGGCTATGCAACTTTGGTATGACTATCCCAAAGAGTACTTAGCTATAAGAAAGCGGGGCATGAAGCAGGATTTTTGTTGGAAAGAATCTGCTAAAAAATATGAAGTTGTTTACACACATGCAATAGAGCGGCGTTTGAATTTGCTGCCAGAAGCAGTCAAAGAAGACGTCCATGAGAAGGGAACTATGAGCAAGGTAAAAAATAATCTTAGCAAGAGCAAGGGTGCAGCGGGTCGTCTGCAAAGAGTAAATGGTAATTTTATGCTTCAGGCAATCCGAGGTACTAGCAAAGGCAAGTCCTAGGTCCGAGCCCAAGCTACGAGCTAGGGGCTTTTGTCCTCAGAAGGCTCCTCTTTTTTAGAAGACTTGGATTTATCATCTTTTTTATCTTTAGAGTCCTTTTTTGATTTTTCTGGGTCTTTGGCCTTTTCGTCCTCCTCAGATGGATCTGATGGCACTTGTCCCTCAATCATAGTGCGAAAAGCAAGGGTGGCTGTTTTAACAACTGCATAAGGGCCTGTCATTTTGGCAAATACACTGCCTCTAGGATGTTCTATGATAGCCCCCAGAAGGCCAGAATCTTTAACTGGTGTCACTTTTCCTCCGGGAATACCGCGGTTGTAAGTGCCTTTTGCCGAAAGGTAATGAATAACATTGCCTTCTCGAATAGCATTGTAGATTTCAGATTCATCAAGCGGATTAAATTGGCTCTTCCAGCGCTCTAAATTTGCATGAACTTGACCTCCTTGGCCTCTGCCAAAATGAAAGAAGACAACATCAACTTTCTTTTTTAGGTCTTCATTGATGAATGAGAGTTGAGCGGCCCTCATTGGAGAACTTGTTTCAATCCAGTTCCAGTCTTCGGGAATATCAAACTGGAAAGCTCCTACATTGAATTCTTTGATTTCCTCGGTTTTTTCAGCTTTATCAGAATCTTGGGCATTTAATGAAGATGCAGAGGTAAGCAACAGGCTGAAAAGAGTAAGTGTAGGCAGTGTATTAAATTTCATATAATATGGTTGTTAAGCTTGAATCCTTCTAGACCATTCATCGACAGCAACGACCTGTATTTTTAAGAGATTTTGGTGATAACGCTTAATTTGTCTATCGGACCAATAGGGATAACGTTCTCTTATGAGTGCTAGTGTCCAATCATCTGCCAGTTTCACATCCTCTCTAGATAGTCTGCCTAATGCCTTCTTATACAAGAGCTGATTAATACGCTCAGGTATCTTCAAAAAATTCACGCCTAAGATAATATCTTTGGTGGGATGTCGATATCAAGCTCAGTGTCTAAAAATCTTTAGAACACCTGTAAGTCATTGAAATAAATGACCTCATTTCTCTGTTACTAGGCTATTTTAGGCACCCACAGGGTTTCTTGGAAATCTTGACGGCATGCTAGGGAGGGCTAGAATAATGCGAATGAGAAAAACAGCTTGGGTGTTTTTGTTGTGTGCCCTAATTTTTAGCTCAGTGCAGGCAGCGTTAGTTTGGAGGCCAGGGGAAGGATGGGTTCAAGAGGACAGTGGAGAAGTACTAGCCGCTAGTGACTCTAAAGCCCAAATGGCCTTAGCCAAGAAGTTTGAGATCGATGAGAATTGGGAAGCAGCTCTTAAGTCTTATAAGATTCTTGTGAGACGTTGGCCACTTTCATCCTCAGCCGGAGAAGCTCAATTTAAAGTCGGCTTTATGGCGGAAAAGGCAGCAAATTTCTGGGAAGCCTACAAGGCATATAACTTGGTCATAAAGAAATACCCGGGAAGCCAATTTTTTGATCTAGCTATTGAGCGAAAATTTAGCATTGGAAGGCTATATTTAGCTGGTGAGCCTCAAAAGCTCTGGAAGATACCTTTATTGCCCTCCATGGATAAGGCTGTAGAAATTTTTCAAAGTGTGATAGACGATGCACCTTATGGGGAGTATGCTGCTGACTCCTATTTTCATATAGGTCTTGCAAGACAGAAACAGGGCAAGTGGAGTGAGGCAATCCAAGCTTACAGAACGATCCTAGATCGTTATTTAAATAGTTCCATTGCAGATGATGCTCAGTACCAAATAGGCTACGCTTGGTATAAAGCTTCTTCCCTGCCTGAATATGACCAGAGTGCAGCTCAAAAATCTATTGAAGCTTTTGAGGATTTTGCTGTGAAGTATCCTAATAGCGAAAAGATTATTCAGGCCGAAGAATATATGGAGGAATTAAATGGAAGGCAGGTTCAGGGTGCCTTCAACGTTGCTAAGTTTTACGAAACCCAAAAAAATTACAAGGCAGCATATATATATTACAACGATGTGGTTCAACGCAGTCCGGAATCAAACGAAGCTTCAGAGGCTAAAAAGCGTATCGCCATTATCCGCCCTTTAGTGGCTGAGGAATTGAACTTGCCTTCTCTAGAAGAAGAAAACACCTCTGAACAGGTTGAATCTGAAAGAAGAATTCTTCAAGAAAGACAAGAGAGGTCTTAAAGTGCTTCAAGTTATAACTGGGTTAGCTTGCATCGATTTATTGAATGATTTGATTTGTCACATACACTTTCTATAGCTTTACTCTGAACATCTATGATTTTTTCAAGGTTCCTCTTAGGTAAATTCTTATTGCTAACTATGCTAGCTGTGGGTTGTGCTGGATATAGACTCGGTAATATCCCAAGGACTGACATGGAAGGTGTAGAAACAATCTATGTTCCAGTGGTTAAGAATCTGACATTTGAGCCTGGATTGGAGGTTGTGACGACTAATGCGATCATTCGTGAAATAGAGAATGATGGCACCTACCAAACGAGTAGATTGCGTAATGCGGATGCGACTTTGGATGTGACAATCACCAAATTTAGCCGTGAGCCTTTGAGACGTGATATAGGCGATGCTAGCTTTGTGACCGAATATAGAGGAGTTCTGGAGGCTAAAGTATCTTTAACTAACCTTAAGACCGGGACCTTGCTATTTAAAGACCGCACTGTCAAAGGAACAACTGATTACTTCTTCCAAGACAATTTCCAAGAAGTGGAAAGACAGGCGTTACCACTGGCTTCTATCAGTCTTGCGCAGAAAATAAGCGGAATGGTAACCGATGGGTGGTAGAACAGGAAGCTTCGTCTAAAGCCTATCCAAGCAGTAGGTTCTTATACCTGTCATCACAAAAGTAATCAAATCGAAAAGTGTGCTAGATCTAGTCTTTTAGAAGCACAGCGATCCGTGACTTCTTGCGAGCAGCGGTATTTTTGTGCATGGATCCGCGCTTGGAAGCTTTATCAATAGAGGAAGCAAACTGGGAGTACAGTTTCTTGGCACCCTCTTTGTCACCGCCGTCCACCAGGGCTCTAATTTTCTTTTCATTGGTGCGTGCGCGGGTCACTAAAAATTTATTAACCAGTCGACGGCGTTCTGTTACTCGTGTCTTCTTTTGTGCTGATTTTGTATTTGCCATAGTCTTTTAAAAAGTGGTGATGGATAATGGGATTCTTTTTGTCTAAAGTCAAGGCGTGAAAATTTTAAAATTTTTCATTGCTCTCTTTCTACTGCCGTTCCTTACTGCTTCATGCGTATTTGGGCACTACTTGGTCTTTCAAGCATATGTCAATTGGTCCTGGGCTCAAGCGAGTTGGTTTCTAGGAGGTTTTCTTCTGTGGGTCATCTACTTTTTCTTTTTACCAAGGCCGAATTGGCTTTATGTCTTTGGACATGAGTGTACTCACGCTCTGGCAGTAGTCATGAGTGGTGGGAAGATTGATGATTTCAAAGTCACCTCAAGGGGAGGGCAGGTTGTATGCAATAAAATGTCAGCTTGGATCGCTTTATCGCCCTATCTTGTTCCTCTGTACCCTCTTATCATTGGTCTCATCTGGGGCGTTCTTCTAGTATTTTTGCCAAAGTTATCGGAGTTTCAGAATATATTTTTATTTACTTGGGGGTTAACCTGGAGCTTTCATGTGACTTTTACGCTTTATGTTATGGGTAGGGTGCAGACAGATTTTTCGTCTCAGGGCTATATTTTTTCTTTTGTCGTCATTGCACTGGTTAATTTATGGATGGTGCTCATTCTTGCGTGGTGGTGGCTTCAGCCTTTTGGATTGAAAGAGGGTGCAGGGCAGTTTTTAGATATGCTTATGAACCATTATGGATTTGTTTGGGACGGAATGATGGATTTAATGAAAAATCTACTTAAAAGAATAGCCACCGCTCATGAAATAAGTTAAATACCGTATCAGATTATGGAAATTTCAGGATTGATTTCAGAGACAAGCATCATTGAGCTTTCTGGTGCTGAGGGAAGAGAGCGTGTTTTTGCCGAAATGGTTGATTATCTTGTGCAACAGGGTTCTTTACCAACAGATTTAAGAGAAAGTGTCTTAAAAAATTTGGAGGAAAGAGAGGCCAAAATAAGCACGAGTATTGGAGATGGTATTGGCCTTCCTCATGCCTCAATCCAAGGGTTGCCCGAGGTCCTTGCTCTCTTAGCAAAGGTCGATGAGTCTATTGACTCCCAGTCAACAGACGGAAAACCAATTAAGATCTTTTTCATGATATTGGTTCCCTTTGATAAATACTCAATACATTTGCGAACCTTGGCTACGGTAGCGCGTTTTCTTAACCAGCCAGAAATCAAAAGCAAGCTAAACGAGGCGGGGAATAAAAAAGATTTATTCCAAATCATTCAAAGTCAAAAATTTTTGACATCGAGTGCTTGAGTGCATCTAGTATGTTTTGGCATCTTTCCAAAGGCTCTCTAGGTTGTAGTAGTTCCGTTTTTCTTCACTCATGATATGCACAAGAACGTCTCCATAGTCGACAATCATCCACTGGCTAGCCATATTACCATCTTTAGAATACGGTTTGATCTGATGTTCTTCTTTGAGTCGCAGATGGACTTCTTCGGAAATAGCTTTGAGATGTGGGTCAGCCATTCCAGAGCAAATGAAAAAATAGAGTGCTGGCCCATCTAATTCGGAGAGATCTAGAATCACTGGGTTTAGGCACTTTTTATCTTCTGCATATTTTTTGCAGAGTTTGGCAAGTTCGAGTCCTTCAGTTGGCATGGATTTGTTTTGTGGAAAGCAATGGATGATGATTTAAGATGATTTTAAAGCGTAAGGAAAGCAGGAATAGTGAGATTTAAATTAGCAGGCGGTATGAAGCCTAGTGGAGATCAGCCACAAGCCATCGAAAAACTCAGTAAGCGTCTTGAATCAAATGAGAAATCATCAGTCCTACTGGGAGTCACTGGCTCAGGGAAGACGTTCACTATGGCTAATGTCATAGAAAAGATAAATCGTCCTACATTAGTAATTTCTCATAATAAAACACTTGCTGCCCAATTGTTCAGTGAGCTAAAGCAGTTTTTCCCAAATAATGCAGTTGAATACTTTGTAAGCTACTTTGATTACTATCAACCTGAGGCCTATGTGCCACGGACTGATACCTATATTGAAAAGGATTCTAGTATCAATGAAGAAATTGAGAGGTTGAGGTTGTCTGCTACAAGCTCGCTTTTAACCCGTAGAGACGTCGTGGTCGTGGCAAGCGTTTCATGCATTTATGGGTTAGGGTCGCCGGAAGACTACGAACAGATGGTAGTTTCTATAGCTGTAGGTGACATCATGAGTCGCGATGCCTTTTTGGCTAGGTTGGTGGAAACACAGTATGAACGCAATGATGTAGAGATTAATCGCGGTAAATTTCGAGTGCGTGGAGATGTTATTGAGCTTGCACCTGCTTATACGGAGGAGGGGCTGCGAGTTGAGTTTTTTGGAGACGAAATTGATCGTATTTCGAGCTTTGATCTGCTCACGGGAGAAACATTAGGAGAGTTGCCGCGCAGTATTGTTTTTCCAGCTCGCCATTTTGTGACGCCTCATGAAAAAATGCGCCGTGCAATTGTGCACATTCAAAAAGAGCTTGATGAACGGATTGCTCAATTTGAGCAACAGGGTAAGTACTTAGAAGCTCAGAGGATAAAGATGAGGACAACTTATGATATCGATATGATGCAAGAGATGGGCTTCTGCAATGGTATTGAAAATTACTCCAGGCATTTGAGTGCGCGTCCGCCAGGTTCTAGGCCGTATACGCTCATTGATTTCTTCCCAAAAGACTTTCTAACTATTATTGATGAGTCTCATGCTTCTGTTCCACAGATAGGAGGAATGTACGCTGGTGATCGCTCTCGAAAAATGGTGTTAGTAGAGCATGGGTTTCGCTTGCCTTCTGCTTTGGATAACAGACCCTTAAACGCGGCAGAATTCGAATCTCTGATGAATCAAGTTGTCTATGTTTCTGCTACGCCAGCAGATTATGAGTTGAAGGAAGTCAAGGGAGAGGTCATTGAGCAAATTATACGACCCACTGGACTCCTTGATCCTCTTATTCAAATGAAGCCTTTAAGAGGGCAGATCGATACAGTAATGTCTGAGAGTCGCAAACGCATTGAGCGGGGAGAGCGCGTATTGGTCACAACACTTACGAAGCGGACCGCGGAAGATTTATCTAATTACCTTAGGGAGTCTGGTTTAAAAGTTCAGTACATACACGCAGAGGTAGATGCCGTGGCTAGAGTGGAGATTTTGCGTTCTTTGCGTCAGGGTGAATGCGACATATTGGTGGGTATTAACTTATTAAGAGAAGGGCTAGACCTTCCAGAGGTCTCATTAGTGGCAATATTGGATGCAGACAAGGAAGGTTATCTGCGCTCGGAAACTTCGCTGATTCAAACAGCGGGTAGAGCTGCGAGACACGTTAATGGAACGGTTATCCTTTTTGCAGATAAAAAAACAAAGTCAATTAACAAGCTGATTGAAGTCACAGAGTATCGTCGCAAAAAACAAATGGCACATAATCAATTGAAAGGCATTACTCCCAAGACAGTTAAAAGGGCGGTTCAGGAGAGTCTATCTACAATTGTTCGAGGCAACAGTGCGTCTTCACGTGTCATGGAAGGTGCAAACCAAGATGGAGATATTTTAGAAACGCTAAGAGAACTTCAGAGTGAGATGGTTGAAGCCTCAGAGAGACTAGAATTTGAAAAAGCAGCGTTGCTGCGTGATCAAATTAAGGAACTCAAAACTCAGCTAGGCAATGATCCGGAAATTCTCGAAGAAAAAACCATGAAGAGGAAAAAAATATCTTACCGTGGGAAAATAAAGAAGATGTCTTAAGCACTCGAATGAATGATTAAAAGCAAAGGTTCATGGGATACTATGATTCTCTAGAATACCTATCAAAGAACATAAGTATAGTTTCACAGGGGATCATTCAGGTTTAATCCTCTGGCGGTTTCATCACAAATGAGGGAATTCTTGCAAGCACTCCACTGCCTTCCGCATCTTTTCCCAGGTAAGCGCCTTCTGCTTTGCTAGGGCCACTCACAATGTGATAGCTGTGATAATGGAACTGGTCACCAGGTGCAAGTCGGGGGAATTGGCCGATCACTCCATCTCCCTCGATAATTAGGCGGTGACCTTCTTGGTTTGTCACCAACCATTTACGGCCAACAATGGTGACCACCTGCAAACTATCATTATGAATAGTAATGTAATAGGTGAACTGGTGTGGCTTGTGAGGTGGTGTCTGAGCGTCTTTGCAGTATTCAACTTTATCTACACTAACCCACAGTCCAGAGATTTCTTCATGTTCGAGCGAGGAGTTTGGCATCTTGTAGAATGAAAATGTTAATTACAGCTAGGGAATTAAAGGGGCTTTACTAGGAGTGTTGCATTAGGGCTTTGAGTCGCTTATTTTCTCTCTTTATAACCCCCGGCCTTTGCAAACGCCTATTAAGATCTTGCATAACCAAGTTTTTTGCATAAATGACAAATTCAAGCAAGTCCATATATTTATACTCATAGGAGACTAAGTTATCTCGTATGCCTTGGAAGATTGCCTCTGCAGTAAGTTGTTTTGCTTCGACGAGGCTACTATTGTAACCGACCATTTTGAGTTGGTGAGCATCGGAGTTTGCGAGAATGGTAATATCATTCTTTTCTGCCCATATTTCTGCCTCTTGGTTAGGGTTATAAAAAGGAAAATAGAAATGACAAAACTCTACAGCATCCAGCAAATAGTGGATTTCATCGAGATATTGATGAGCACAGGTCTTGCGAGGGTAAAATGGATGGGGTGCTACGATTAGCATAGAGTCTCCGTGATAAGCACGAGCCTTTTCTAGATCTGCTTTCGTACTAAAAGCGTCATTGGGGAAAAATCTTGGGTCTGCATTTAAAATAAGTATTTCCTTTCCATCAACGATGCGCTCAACTCCTGGAATAAGCAAGATGCCTTTAGATTTTGCATAAGCTGAAGCTTGAGGGTCTATAAAATAGTCTCTGTGAGGAGTTATACTCAGCACATCTATCCCTAAATGCTTGGCTTGGTCAATAAGCTGTTCTGCAGAATAGTCTAAGACATCAATCGGATCGCAGTTACAATGATTATGTAGATCTACACGGTATTTAGGCATAACAAGAATAATTGATTTTCCCTAAATGTTCACTTAGCCCATTCTTTGAGAAACTTTAATAATTCTTTATTGCTGGGTAGGGTGACTACGTCCTGCCCTGAAGTGATAAAGGCACAGCCTTTTCCAAATGCTGGTCCGTTTACAACACAAGCATTGGTGTGGTTGAATTCGATTTGTGCTCGACCTTTGCGAATGGCCTCTTCTTCAGTTCCATCAACTTCATATTTCCAGCCCACAATTTTGCTTTTAGGGTACCAAGAGCGAAGTTCCACAATAAGTTTGGGAGCGGGTCTAAGACTGAGTGTTAACTCATGAGCACTACTAGAAATTTTTCCTGGGTCATTTAGCAAATGAGATTCACTGCGGATTTCTTTAATCATAAAATCTGTGAGTGCAGCTATGTGAAAAATATAACTTGGGTGATCGCTATTAGCAGCTCTTTCCCTCATTATATTGATTAAAGACTGTAGGGTGGAGAAAGGAGTGACATATCTATCAGGGATTTGTTCAGTGCAGGTAGACATTTCACCTCTAAAGCAAGTTAGATCATGCCCTTCATCCAAAAAAGCGTTGGCGAGTTGCGTTCCAAGCGTGCCGGTGGAAAAATTAGTGATTCTTCTAACGCGGTCTATTGGCTCGTAACTTGGACCTAAAGTAATGTAGATTCTCATTTGCTATGGAACTTAAGGACTATAGAATAGTATTTGCGACAGTAAGAACAATACTAGAAAAGTTCCCCCTCTTTAATCACCAATAATGACATACTTTAGATTTCATCTCATCTTTAATCTTCCAATACTTCTCTGTCTAATTCTAGGTTTATATTTTTTTGGCAGTTGGGGTTTGGAGCAATGGTGTGTTTTAGGAGTTGTTCTAGGAATTGTCATGATTTTTACGACTCCATGGGATAACTATGCGGCTTATTGTGGAATCTGGGGTTTTGCAGATAATCGGTATTGGAAGATGGTGAAGTATTTACCTGTAGAAGAATACCTTTTCTTTGTTATTCAGTCAGTTCAAGCCATGCTGTTAACTCAAATTTTTATTGATACCAATGCTAAAGAAAGTTTAGAAGTTTCTTGGGGCCTTGATCGCTGGATCTTAATGGGCATGCTTTCGTTAGTCTTTTTAGTAATAGGTTTGTTTGGGAAAAAGCGGATTGATTCAAAGAGTCGTTGGCATTACGCTTGGCATCTTTTTTACTGGTTTTTGCCTGTGATCTTTATGCAGTGGATCATTGGGTGGGAAGTGTTATTGCCAAGATGGGAGTGGGTCGTTTTTCCTGCCCTATTATTAGGGACTTATCTTTCCCTAGCGGACTATTTAGCCATTAATGAGGGGATTTGGCATTTTGATTATAAGCAAGTGACAGGGGTAATGATCGGCAAAAAGATGCCGTGGGAAGAGGCCGCTTTCTTTTACCTAACAAGTTTCCTAGTAGCTCAGAGCTACCTTATCTTGCTTCCTGAAGCTTTGAGGTAAGTAAGTAAGTAGGCTACAAAAATAAGACTGAGACTTGGTGCAACATAAGAAAACCCCACACTTTCCCCCAGAATGGAGAAAAAGACAGCTCCCCATGTCAAGGCATAGAGGACACTTATCAAAAGGGTATTCTTTTCTTGATGTCTTTCAAGAATCATACCGACAAAGGGGATAAAGAGAATCAGGTCATAAAATAATAGGTAAGGAGAAAACAAAAAAGCGAGGGCAGTGGCAAAATAGAAATGCAAATGAAGAGGCCATTTTTTGGCCTGAGTTTTACTGCCGATGAAAAAGAAGAGGCCTATTCCTAATGATATAGACAGGATTGCAAGGAGCAGCCCTATTAAAGGTGAATCGATTTTTAGGAAGCTTTGCACAAAAGAGAGCCAAGTGCATCCCCAGAAATGATTGAAAGCTTCACTTCGATGATTGAGTATAATATTGAGCCAGTCTTGATGCACTTCTAAGCCAAAAATAATGAAGGAAAGGGTTCCACCAACCAGAAGCATTGATAAGGCTCCTAGTAATATCCTTTTGTTGAGAAAAAAGAGGAAAGGTAAGAAGCATAAAATTAATTGTGGTTTATAGGCCAGCAAGCCAATACAGCCACCTGCCAAAAAAAATTTTTTCTTGTAAACCAAGAAGCCAGAAAAAGTAATAACTAATAGACTGATAGAACCATTTTGGCCTATTCCTAGTGTATAGCTAAAGCCAGGAAACGATAGTAAGAGAAGCAGGACTTTGAGCCTTTCTTTGAAATATACTTGCAAAAGAAGTAACCCGCCAGCACTGATATAGAGGAGAATAGAAAATAGGCTCCATAAATCTGCAAAAGTAGTATAATCATGGCCAGCCAAGATGGATAGAACATAATGAAAAGCTAGTGTAGGAGGAGGGTAGAGATAATGGTCACCTTTAAAATTCTCAGTGTATTCAGAATCAGGATAGAGAAATATAAATTTTTCTCCTAATCTAGCGATTTGATATGGGGCTTTCATATTCTCCTCAAGGACAAGTTGGCATGCGACATAGTGTTGTATCAAATCATTGGGACTGAATTGAGGTCCTATATCCCATTCACCCGTAGCTGGATTATCTTGTATGAAGAGTGAGGCAAAGAGATAGCATTGAATGGATGCCAACACGGAGAGTGTGACCCACAAAGCATTGTGGCAAAAGAAAGATTTCATGGATTTAGGTTATTTAAGAAACACCTAGTTATGCTCAGCTGTTTGCTTTTTGCCCTTGCTGTTACTCTGTAAGAATAGACCTGGATCTAACCATGTTGGATGCTGAATGACAAATTGCCACTTACCTTTGTGTTGATTGAGTTGCCCATAAAAGTAAAGTGAATCATCTTTGATATAAGTAGAGGTAATTTTGTTGAGTAGCTTTTTGTTAGGAGACCATATGGTAAAAGTTTCATTATGCACCTTTATTTGAAAGGGTTTGGTGCTCACAACAATCGAGTCAACCAAAAGCACTTTGTTATAAAAGTAACTTGATTGCAAGGGGGTGTGCATGGGGATTTTATTGGTAGATTGTGCCATAGCTAGATTCATATGTGCATAATCTAGCTTTACTGGCCTAGAAGGAGGTGTTGGCTCATAGGATGGGTTATCTAGAAATACTTTTCTTTTCTGAACAGTAAATGGAATTG
Organism: Verrucomicrobiota bacterium; assembly: GCA_039192515.1. Taxonomy (NCBI): domain Bacteria; kingdom Pseudomonadati; phylum Verrucomicrobiota; species Verrucomicrobiota bacterium. The sequence continues at coordinate 90,891 of JBCCXA010000011.1, forward strand.
TTTTGAATTTTGCTAAAATTGGCAAATGATCTGAGAAGCCGTATCCATTTTTTTGGTTGTTCCATCTAATCGGTATTCCTGTTATCTTATCAGTGTTTACTCCCGGCAAAGATAGGACTTTGAAAGAATTATCGATGTATTGTATACCTTTATAATCATAGAGCCCTTGGGGGATAATAAGATGCATGAGAGTGCTGTGATGACCTTTGAAAATTTCGCTGTAGCGTTGATCGAAAGGTAGTTCAAACCAAAGATTGTAAAGATCAATCTCAGGATCACTTATTAAGCCAATTTCGTTGCCTTTGGATTTCAAGACATCATTAATCCCCGTCCTTTTCATGGATGGGAAAAGGTTAGTTTGGTTATAATGAGAATTCAGATCTCCACCAATGATAAAGTCATAATAGGAATCTTCAGCTAGTAATTCATCAATTCGACTTCGTAGCACTCTGGCATTTCCGGTGCGTATTAACTCAGATTCCTCTGAACTAGCACCAGCTTTCCAGTGGTTATTGAAAATGATTAAAGGAATCTCTCCGATCTCTATTTTAACTTCTAGGATGCCTCTGCCCCCGGCAGTTTTATGAGTGATCGAATTCGTTATGGGGAACTTGCTAAAAGTAGCGTTTACGTGAGGAAAGGAATAGCCAAGAGGGTCTGGATAAGAATCACCAACCGCAACAAAATATTCACCCAAGCCTGCTTCAAAAAGAATTCGCCACAGCCAAGCTTCAGCAGGCACTTGCTTAAACTGAGCAGATCGATTTGATGTCAACATATCTCTGACAGTTACTTCAGGGTTTTCGTATAAAAAACGACGCAAATCCCCATGCCATCCTTCAGGTGTTTGATCTGCTTCAAGTTCCTGAAAGAGGATGATTTCAGGTCCTTCTCCTTTATTAATAGTCGAAAGAATGTAAGAAATATTTTCTAGCTTGGTAAGAAACTTGGTTGCCGTATAGCCGTTGGGTCGATCTACCGTTTGAGGCTTGTAGTCATTGAAGATGGCTTGCCCATCTATATCGAAGAGATTCTCCACATTGTAGGCTACAACTGTGAGGGGGACTGATGTGGAATCATCTACAAATAGATTGGGATCTTCCTCAAGTAGAAAAGACTCCTCCCTTGAGCAAGATATCAAAAAGAGTGCTATAGATATAATCCATAAAAAGTTAAAAACAGAATGACTCATTGTCTTGCTCTTTAGTTAAAAAAAACGGCGAGCTTAAAAGCTCACCGTTTCACTGCATCAAAAATTACGATGAAAGCATAAATTATTTTCCAGCGCCTTTTTCCCAGTCTTCCATGAACTTTTTAAGCCCAATATCTGTCATCGGATGCTTAATCAATTGCTTAAGGACTTTCCCAGGAGCAGTAATGACATCGCTACCGATTTTTGCTGCATTTAAGAAGTGCATTGGGCTTCTCGCAGATGCAGTTAGGATCATCGTTTCCATCCCGTAATTATCATACACTTGGCGGATGTCAGCAATGAGGTCCATGCCGTCTTGGCTGAGATCATCTAAACGGCCTACGAAAGGGCTTATGTAAGTAGCACCAGCTTTTGCAGCCAACAAGGCCTGAGATGCAGAAAAGCATAGAGTGACATTTGTTTTAATACCCCTTTGGGTAAGCGCTGCTGTTGCTTTTAGACCTTCTTCAATAAGGGGTATTTTAACCACAACATTCTCGTGCCAGGTTGCGCACTCTTCACCCTCTTTGATCATAGTTGGCGCATCCAAAGAAGTGACTTCTGCGCTGATTGGACCATCGACGATATTGCAAATCTCTGTGATCAGATCTTTAAATTTTTTGCCACTTTTGGCTGCAAGTGAAGGGTTTGTAGTGACACCGTCAACAATTCCCATTTCATTGAGTTCGCGAATTTCATCTGTATCACCAGAATCGATAAAAATGATCATATTTTGCTCCTTTGATTTCTTATTTCTCTTTACTTAAACACCTATGGCGATTCGGATCTCCTTGAGAATCCTTTCAGCCATTGGCGAGACTTTAGAGGCATCTTTGGCTTCTAGCAATAAGCGAATTTTGTTTTCTGTGCCCGAGTAGCGTAAGAATGCGCGTCCTTGAGCTCCTAAATCTTGGTTAACTTCATTTAAAGCTAACTGAAGGTCAGTGAGCTCTTCTAAAGGAGGTTTTGACTTTACTCTAATATTAAAGAGCTGTTGCGGGTATTTTTTTATACAGGTTCTTAGTTCCGTGAGTGTTTTCTTTTTTCGAGTCATTAATTCGAGGACTTGTAAGGCAGAGAGAAGGCCATCCCCGGTTGATAGGAAATCTAGCAAGATCATGTGTCCAGATTGCTCACCTCCCAGATTATAATCATGCTCCTTCATAGCAGCGAGGACGTAACGATCCCCAACTTGGGTTCTATGAACATGGCCTCCATGCTTCATCAAAACTTCGTCTAGTGCTAAATTGCTCATCACAGTGGTAACAACCGTATTATGCTTCAAGGTTCTTCTCTCTAGCATATCGATGCCTAGAATAGCTAAAACTTCATCTCCATCTAGAGCTTGGCCTGTTTCATCAATCAAGATAAAGCGGTCGGCATCGCCATCATGTGCAAGTCCTACAGCATACTCATTTTTTTTGACTAGCTCTTGAAGGATTGCTGTATGTTGACTACCGCAATTGAGATTAATATTTTCTCCATTAGGATCTACAAACAAAGAGGTGACCTTGGCTCCAAGGTTTTTTAAAATTTGGGGAGTTGAAACCCAAGAAGCCCCGTTTCCACAGTCGACAAAGATATTTAAGCCTTCTAGTGAGGTTTTTTCGGGGAGGCTACTGCAAAGGGCTTTTTCATAAATCTTAAAGCAAGTATCTTTGGTTTCGAAACAAGGTTTTTGGTCAGTAAGCTGAGAATCTTGTAGAGCTGGTGCTTGATCTATCAGAGTTTCTATTTCGCGTTCTATTTCGTCGGTAAGTTTAAAACCATCTTGACCAAAGCATTTAATACCGTTGTCCTCATAGGGGTTATGTGAGGCGCTGATCATGATTCCTGCTGCTGCTCGATGGTGCTGGGTGAGCAAGGCTACAGCGGCAGTTGGTATAACGCCTATACACGCTGCTGATCCACCTGACTTTTCTATGCCTTTGACTAGAGCTTTTTCTAGTGTGGTTCCAGAAGCTCTTGTGTCTCGACCAATCACAAAGAGAGTACTCTCCTCTTGATTAAAAAATTTTCCTAATGCATAGCCTACTTGGTAAGCGAATGCGGATGTCATAGGGTGATGACCATAGGTTCCTCGAATACCGTCTGTGCCGAAGTATTTTCTATTCATCATGCTTTTGCCAAAACGTAGAGGATGTCACTTTTGAAATCAACCTTTACTCTACCCTATGAGCGACTTGATCAACTTATTCATAGGAGATAAGATTATGATAATCTATGATAGGCTTATGGATACTGCTGGGTATTGCACTCTTGGCAATCGGATTTTACTTTGGGCAGATTAGGTTGAGCAGTCGTAGGTGCAGAGCTATCTTGAATCGGCCATTTCCAACTCCATGGGAGGCTATTTTAAGAAAAAATATCCCTCTATACAAAGGATTGCCGGATGAGTTGAAAGAAAAACTTCATCGGTCAATTCAACTCTTTTTAGCTAAAAAATCTTTTGAAGGATGTGGAGGTTTGGAGGTTACTGAGGAAATGACTGTGACAATTGCAGGTCAAGCTTGTATGTTGATCATGAATCAGAACTCAGATATCTATCCAGCTCTCAGAACCATCTTGCTTTACCCTTCCAGTTTTCGAAATAATACGGACGGCTGTTTATTCAATTATCAAGATGACAACCCTACCCGCCTGGGGGAATCTTGGTCAACCGGTTCCGTTATCCTCGCTTGGGATAGCGTGATAGGTGATGCACTGAACGCTCAAGATGGGCAAAATGTTGTCTTTCACGAATTTGCTCATCAACTTGATCAACTCGATGGAGATACCGATGGAGCACCAACTCTAGAAAATAGGGCTTCCTATGCCAGTTGGGCTCGAGTACTTGGCGAGGAGTATGAAAACTTGCAGGATAGGCTAGAGCGAGGTGCTAAAGCAGATTTGATGCGTATGGCGCAACAGATCCTGCGGAGTTCTTTGCCGTCATTACAGAGAGCTTTTTTGAGAAATCAAAAAAAATGAAGCGTAAGCATCCTGAGCTTTATGCAGAGTTAGCGAAGTTTTATCGTGTCGATCCTGCTAGTTGGAAACGTTCAAGTAGAGTATGAGTACATTATAGAGTAGGGAAGCCTTTTGATAGGATAGCCAAGCAAAACATTAGTGACAGTTTTCAAACTGTCTGATTATTCGAACTACCTCTATGAATAGCCTTAGTATTCTCCTGCTCAAAAAAGAAAAATAGAGTAACGTCGAATTTATTCCTTCGGAGTAACGCGAATGACGATGCTTTTGGAAGTAGGGGTATTACTTTGATCTGCTGTGCTGGAAATAGGTACTAGGACATTGGCTTCGGGGAAGTAAGCGGCGGCACATCCTTTGGGGATGTCATATTCAATTGCTTGGAAAGTATTCGTTCGGCGAGTGGTGCCTTGAAATTCACTGGTGATATCAACTAACTGTTGATTTGCGATCTTTCGGGAAGACATGTCTTGGTGATTCATGAAGAGGACTCTTCGTTCGTTTTTGATTCCCCGGTAACGGTCATTCATACCATAAATGGTCGTATTAAATTGATCATGACTTCTTATGGTCATCAGTAACAATTGATCTTCTTCTAGGGTAAGTTCCTGTAAAGCATTGGTGGAGAAAGGAATCGCTCCTCCTATCGGCTCATAGTTTCCTTCACGAGCGTGGTTAGGTAAATAGAATCCCCCGGGTACTCGAACTCGCTGGTCATAGTTTTCAAATCCAGGGATGACTTCTGAGATAGCCTTCCTTATTTTGCAATAATCGGTAGACCATTCACTCCAAGGGGTATCATGACTTTGCTCAAGAAGTTGTTCAGCAAGCTTGGCGATGATACAGGGTTCTCCTAAAAGATGATCGGACGCTGGTGGAAGGTTACCTGTAGAAGTGTGAACTACTCCCATGGAGTTTTCGACGGTGAGAAATTGGTAAATTCCATTATCTGAAAGATCAAGTTCACTACGACCTAAGCAAGGCAAAATGAGGGCTTGTTTTCCGGTTACGAGGTGAGATCTGTTCAATTTGGTGGAAATATGAACTGTCAATGAACAGTTTCGCAGGGCTTTTGCGGTAAATTCAGTGTCAGGAGTTGCGGAGAGAAAATTGCCACCTAGTGCTATAAATACTTTACCAGGTTCTTTATGCATGGCGCGTATAGCATCGACTGTATCATAGCCATGTTTACGAGGAACTTTAAATTGAAAGACTTCTTCCAGCTTAGCCAAAAACCATTCCGGCATTTTTTCGAATATACCCATGGTTCGATCTCCCTGAACATTACTATGTCCTCGGACTGGACAAAGCCCTGCATTAGGCTTGCCTAATGCACCACGTAAAAGATGGAGGTTGACGATTTCTTCGATAGTAGAAACTGCGTTTTTATGTTGTGTGACGCCCATGGCCCAACAGGTTATGATCTTATCCGTTTGAGCGAGATCAGAAACCACAGAGTCTATGAATTCCTTGCCAATGCCAGAGATGCGTGAAAGTTCTTTCCAGTCCTCTGCTAGGATAGAATTTTTGTAGGATTCAAAGTCCTTGGTGTATTCTGAAATAAAATCGTGGTTGAGGTGACCACTCTCTATCAGCCCTTTAGCGAGAGCCTTGAGCAATGCATGGTCTCCATTGATTTTGACTTGGAGGAAGCTAGAAGCAAGTGATGTGGCCTGGCCCAACATGCCTTTTACTTCTTGAGGGTGTGAAAAAGCCTGTAGTCCCGCTTCTTTGAGTGGATTAATGGCCACGATCTTCCCTCCTTTTCTTACACAGGTTTGTAGCGCACTAAGCATGCGTGGGTGGTTTGTGCCAGGGTTTTGACCGATGATTAGGACGAGATCAGCGTTATAGAAGTCTTCTAACTTCACTGTTCCCTTGCCAATACCTATTGTCTTATTGAGGGCGACACCGCTTGATTCGTGGCACATATTAGAACAGTCCGGTAGATTGTTAGTTCCAAACTGACGCGCTAAGAGTTGATAAAGAAAGGCTGCCTCATTACTCGCTCTGCCAGAGGTATAAAAGATTGCATCGTCTGGCGATGGAAGGCCCTTTAGCTCCTTAGCAATTAAGTCAAAAGCTTTTTCCCAAGAGATTGCCTCGTAATGAGTGCTATCTTTGGGCAATAGCATCGGCTCAGTCAGCCTACCCTGTAGCTCATGCCAATAGTCGCTTTTCTCACCTAATGCTTCAACAGAATACTCTTCAAAGAACTGAGGTGTAATCTTTTTTTGGGTGCCCTCTGAAGCAATAGCCTTTGCTCCGTTTTCACAGAACTCAGTGGGTGCCCGGTGATCATCTGGATCTGGCCAAGCGCAGGAGGGACAGTCAACTCCGCTTTTTTGATTGATCATGCTCAGAAGTTGGGCCCCTTTTGTGAAACCAGTTTCTCGTTGAATATGCTTAAGCGAGTTGGTAACCGCTAGTGCTCCGCCTGCCCATGTCTTAGGGGTACTCTGTTTGAGTGCGGTAAGCTCCTCAGGGCATTTTTCAGTCTTGTGTTTCATGGAGTTGCGGAAATGTTTGTAGCATCCTTAAGAAGCCTAAATGAATGCGTGTAAATATTATGTTTTTTTGAGGAGAGAAAACCAACGAGACAGATATTAAGTTCATCCGCAATTTCTACTGCTAAGCTTGAAGCAGCGCCGAGTGCAATAATAACAGGAATTCTAGCATTCGCTGCTTTTTGAACAATTTCAAAACCAATGCGGCTTGATATCGCTAGGGATTTCCTGTTCAAAAGAGCTTGAGTATCTGGATTTCGTAACGCTGCCCCAATGACTTTGTCCACGGCATTATGGCGACCGATGTCTTCTCGTGTGCAAAGAACATTGGAATCAGTAGGATTTATCAAGAAAGCCCCATGAATGCCTCCCGTCTGAGAGAAAAGTGAAGAAGTATTACTAAGCTTTTCATAAACACGATCCAATTCTAAATGGCAAAAACGTTCTCGCACAGAGAGTTTATCTAGGCGATCGATACCAAGCATTTTGATTTCTGATTTTCCACAGGCACCGCATGCTGAGTTACTTGTATGAGTTCTAGAATGATGCTCTTGAGGCTTCTTATTCTTTAAAGTAACAGATGCTTGGAAAGATGAGGGGAAATCAATAGCTACAATATCATCAATAGAATCGATCAATCCTTCGGAATAAAGCAGACCAGTTATGAGATCTAAGTCATGTCCTGGTGTGCGTAGACTGATCATGAAAGGTTTATGAAGTTTTGAAGCACTCCCCTGGCAATTGAGACGAATTTCTAAGGGCTCTTCTGCGGCAAGAATATCATTTTTGTAACCGTATTGACTATTCCAATACCGAAGGATTTTGCTTTTTCGAACAGGTCTAATTGAATCAGTCAGTTGGTCCATTTTTTGGGTTAATTCAATTAATTAAATACTCCCACTCGGCTGATAATGCAAATATTGATGTAAACCTTAGCCGAGTAACTGTTAAACAAATGATCTCATCTAAGTGTAATGTTTATCTAAAGGACGTAAGGAGATAAATTCATAATTTACACAAAAAAGCCTCGAAGGCAAAGTATCAAGGACATCAATTGTGAGAACTAAGAAGGACACATTAGTAAAGGCCATGATATCGAGTAAGCTTACTTTTATTCTTTACTAGAAAGTAGCTCTAGATAAATTTCCGTGCAAACAGGTAAGGTCATATGTTTCGCTTGATGCATGAAAATAATAAGAGACCATTAAAATTTCTGGCAGAGGCATTAGATGATATTAATTCTAGGCGGTAGTGGTTATGTGGGGCAGACGTTTCAGGCTGTTTTACAATCTCTGGGGATTGATTATAAGTCTTTGAGCCGATCGGCTGCTGACTATTCGCAGCGGTCGGTTCTAATCAAAGCGATCGAAGAACTAAAACCAAATTTTATTATCAATGCGGCTGGCTATACAGGTAAGCCTAATGTAGATCAAGCAGAGCTCGATAAAACTGAGTGCTTGAGAGCTAATGCAGTTCTTCCCGGTGTCGTAGGTGAGGTTTGTCGAGATCATGAAATACCCTGGGGACATGTTTCCTCAGGCTGTATTTTTACAGGTAACAATCAAGGCAAAGGCTTCTCTGAAGAGGATGCTCCCAATTTTACATTCAGGCAAAATAATTGTAGCTTTTATAGCGGAACAAAGGCATTAGGGGAGGAACTACTTAAAGATTTGAGCAACTGCTATATATGGAGGCTTCGTATTCCTTTTCATGAAATCAATAGCCCGCGAAATTACTTAACAAAGGTGATGAGTTATAAAAGGCTTTTAGATGTTGAGAATTCCGTTTCCCAATTGGAGGAGTATGTACGAGCCTGCGTGAAGTGTTGGAAAGAGGATTTTGAATTCGGCACTTATAATGTGACCAATCCAGGCTTTATCACAACTCGCG
>JBCCXA010000012.1 GCA_039192515.1 Verrucomicrobiota bacterium
ATCAGAAGAGTTCCGTACTCTTTCATGAGAGTTTCAGAGGTCTCAAGTCCCAAGACAACAGCGTTGATGATGATGAGTATGGAAATAGCGATTTGAATAAGCGTGCTCTCAATCCAGCTGGAGAGCTTCAAGCGCCACGGCGCTATGCCAGTCGTCTTCTTAAGTCTCTTTAGATCATCTTGGTGCACGGAATACCGAACTATCTACGTATGGCAGAGGCGATAAGCAAGTATTTTATATGGTAGCTTGGCTTTTAATTCTCCGAGGTTTTGGCTTCCTTATGACTCTTGGCCCCACTTTTTCTTGTGCTGTACTTGCCCTCCAAATGGTCAATGATGGTTCTCTTAGAAAAAGGTATTTTATTGAGATAAGCAGCACGCCCGACCATGTGTGCAGCTATGGGAGCCGTCATAAAAAAGAATAAGATGATTACTACAACTTTAAGCCAAACCCAGTAGTTAGGACTGGCTAGGGCACAGGTTAGCAGGATGATGCCACCACCAAAAGCACCCGCTTTAGTGGCGGCATGCATGCGGGTGTAGAGGTCAGGCATCTTGATCAAGCCGATCGATGCGATCAGGGCAAAGCTTGATCCTATGACTAGGAGAAGAGAAAGTAGCCAGATCATTCTAGGTTTCCTTCTTGTTCAAGGTGTTTTGCAAAAGCTATGGTGCCAAGGAAGGTAGCTACAGCCACCACCATAGCCACATCAAGGAAAAGGGTGCGGCCAGTTTCTAGTACGACTAGTCCAGCAATGCAGAGCACGAGTGCAGCGATGAGATCCAATGCGATGATGCGATCAAAAACACTTGGTCCTCGAAACAGCCGCCAGGTAGATAGTAATATGGCCATTCCTATAAAGACATATCCTGTATTCAATGCCCATGGATGAACCAGTTCTTGGGAAATCATGGGAACACCTCCTTGATGCGCTTTATATAATTCTCTTTGATTTCGGTAAGAAGTTTTTCTTGGTCATCGATATACATGGCATGGATGTAGAGGGATTTTTTGTTGGAACAGACATCTAAGCTCAACGTTCCTGGAGTCATGGTAAGTAGATTAGCAAGGATAGAGATTTGTAAGTCTGACATATCATCTAGCTCGACGGCAATAAAGCCAGGTTTCATGTAATGTTTGGGAGTTAGCACGTCATAAGCCACCTTGAGATTACAAAGAATGATTTCATAAAGGTAAAAAAAGAAAAAATGAATAAACTTTAAGATTCTCATGGGAGTTCCTTTCCTAAGACAGAATTGATATATTCATTGGAGTCAAGAAGCTGTTCCGCCGTCATCTGGGCGAGTGAAAAGAAAGGTTCAGTGTAGAAACCTATAACAAGTGTTATGAGCGCAAGAGCGATGACTGGGCTGTAAGAAAAGAGCAGATACTTCTGAGGTTTAGAGTCGGGGTGCTCTTCAGCCGAGGTAGTTACAGGGTCAGATTTCCAAAAGGCTTCGGCCCAAATTTTTGTCATAGAATAGAGGGTGAGTATGCCAACGATTAGAGCGACTGCTACCATGGCATAAGCTTCTATTTCTAAGCCTGCTTTTAATACAGAGAATTTAGCCCAGAAGCCGGATAGGGGGGGGATTCCTCCAAGAGAGAAGGCCGGGATAAAAAAAAGCAAGCTAAGGAAGGGGGCCGACTGGTAAAGACCACCTATTTTTTTAAGTTGGTCTGTCCCTTTTTTGTGAATAACGATCCCACTGATTAAGAATAAATTCGTTTTTACTACGATATGGTGCACAAGATAAAAGATGGCTCCAGCCAAGGCAAGTGGGGTTAGCAAGGCTAGCCCGAGAATCATGTAGCCAATCTGGCTGACGATATGAAATGAGAGAATCTTGCGCATTTCAAATTGAGTGGCTGCGCCCAGCACGCCCGTGATCATAGTCGCTGCGGCAATGAGAAGCAGTAGGTTATGTGTGAAGGAAATGTCTTGAACGAAGAATAAAGTGAAGCTTCGGATCAACGCGTAAACGCCAACCTTTGTGAGCAGTCCGGCAAAAACTGCAGAAATGGCAACAGCAGGTGTGTGGTAAGATGCAGGTAGCCAGAAGAAGAATGGAAAGACGGCGGCTTTTATGCCAAAGGCGGCAAGGAAAAGAATGGCAGAGCTGTTAATGAACATGGAATCCGATTCATTTGAGAGTTTGTAAGCAATATCTGCCATATTTAAAGTGCCTAGCTTTCCATAAAGAATGCCAAGGCCACTTAGGAAAAGGATGGAAGCAAATAAATTGAGGGAAACGTATTTGATAGAACCCTCTAGCTGACTTGGCTTTTGTCCCAGCGCTAATAAAACAAAAGAAGAAAGTAGCATGACCTCAAACCAAACATAAAGATTGAATAGGTCTCCTGTTAGGAATGAACCATTGACTCCGACCATTAAAAATTGATAGAGAGGGAAATAGAAGCGTTGCTGAATTTCTTTGGGTACATCTGTGAGTGAATAGACTAAGACAGCGAGGCTAATGAGATTAGATATCACCAGCATAATCGCGCTGAAGAGATCGGCAACTAATACAATACCGAAGGGTCCTTTCCAGCTTCCGATTTCCAATACGGTGATGCCATGTTGATAAACATGCTGGAGAATCCAACAGGAGAGAACAAAGGTGATGCTTGCTCCTATCAGGGAAATAAGTTTTTGGATTTTTAAGGAAGACCGTGCAAAGAGACATCCTACGGCAACAACTAAAGGGATAAGGATGGGCAGAATAATGCTATTCACGAAGCCTTATCCGTCTGGTTAAAGTTGTTGATGTCATCATGCCCTAGCAGCGCATTTGTTCTGTAGATAAGGGCAAGAACAAATGATATGAAACCAAAACCTATGACAATAGCGGTTAAGACTAGAGCTTGGGGCAGTGGATCTGCATAAGCAGTTTCTAAAGCCGTTTCTTCCGCAGAGATGATAGGAGGCTTGCCTCTATCCAAGCCAGCAGAGCTGAAGATAATAAGATTGGCAGCCTGGCTAATGAGGATAATACCAATGGCAAGTCTTACGATACTCCTTCTTAGTAAGCAATAGATACCAGCAGCCATAATTATGCCGATAATAAATGCAAGCAGGGTTTCCATTATTCAAGATCCTCAAATTTAAAGATAACAGCTAGGGTGAAACCGACGACCGTTAAGTAAACCCCAACATCGAATAGCAAAGGTGTTCCGAGATGAACTTTCCCCAAGATAGGAAGTGTAAAACCAGGTAACCACAATCCGGTCATAAAGGAGTCGCTGGCAAAGGAAGCAAGAAGTCCTGACAACACTGCTATACTCAGACCCCAGCACAATAGTGTGATGGGAGAAATAACTAGCCGCCGTGAGGCTTCCTTTACTCCATCCGCAAGCATGATGAGAATAAAAGGAAATGCGGCTATGAGTCCTCCGATAAAACCTCCACCGGGTAGGTTATGGCCTCTATACAATACAGTGATTGATAAAACAACAAATGGCCAAAGAAGGATTCTACTGGCAATGCTTAAAAGGACTGAAGGCATGATTAAGGGTTCTCCTTTTTCTGTTTAAAAATCGTTCCGAGTAGCGCAACTACGCCTAGCGCAGCGATGGCAATGACGGTGATTTCGCCAAGTGTGTCTAGAGCTCGGAAATCAACAAGAATAACATTTACCACATTTTTACCTTTGGCTAAGGAGTAGCTCCATTCGGCAAGTCGATCTGATATGGGTGGAGCAATTTGAATATTTTGCGCTTTGAGGACTAATGCAGTGAATAAGCCACCGATAGAGATAGAAAATAAAGCGTCGCATAGACGTTCACGTTTGCTCGAATAATATTTAAATCTTGGAAGCTTGTAGACTACCAACATAAATAGGACAACCGTTAGGGTCTCCACTAGAATCTGTGTAACGGCTAGGTCAGCTGCTCCGTATAGCATAAAGACAAGTGCAATGCCGAAACCCACGATCCCGAGGGATAGAAGAGAGGTTAGTCGGGAGTTGGTGGTTGCCGCTAGCAAAGTTGCAAAGATCATGACAATGGCTAATCCCCACTCCATTGCATGAACATCTGAAAAAGATAATTGAGAAGGGAGTCCACCAAGATAGACCAGCTTGATGAATAAGAGGACTCCTGAGCTTCCAATAATGATCAGGAAGTAATTTCTTAAGTAACCGCTTTGTAGCACATTGGTTTGCCAGCTAGCCAATTTTAGAATGCTCGCAACAATTGCTTCATAAATTCCCTCGGCTCGGTCTTTAGATTTATCTTTGGATTCGGAGACTTTTTGCCAGATTTTCTGTCGAAATGTATAGACGGTGATACCACATGCTATGGTCAGTGCACTCAACAAAAGGGGCAAATTAAAGCCGTGCCATAGCGCAACCTTTAGATCAAGGGCTTGGCCATAAATGGATGAAACGGCAGGTTCAATCAGAGGTCGCTCCAGGTAACCTGGCAAGATGCCAATGCCTAGGCCTAGGAGTCCTAGACTTAGGGGACCTAGCCACATGAAGGCAGGAGCTTCATGTGCTTTCTTCGGAGTAGTTTGGTTGGTTTTGTGCCAAAAGGGATGGATGCCTGCCTTAAATGCAAGAGCAAGAAGGAGGGCATTGGTAATAAAAGCTGCTAAGATGATAGCTATTGAGAAGAGGGTAAATGCATCATAATCCAATGTGGCTTTATAAAGATATTCTTTACCTATGAAACCAAAGAAAAGTGGAACCCCCGCCTTTGATAATGCTGCCAGGCCTGCAGCTAAGGCTGTGATAGGCATGAGCTTTCTAAGGTTACCAAGTATAGTAACTTCGCGGGTCCCACATTCATGGTCTATAGAACCCGCCACCATAAAGAGAGCCGCCTTGTAAAGAGCGTGTCCTAGAAGAAAAATAACTGCGGCTTGTAAAGCCAGTTCAGTACCGATACCCAATAGCATGGTCAGGACGCCCAAAACGCTTAGGGTGGTGTAGGCCAATATCTTCTTTAAATCTGTTTGAAAAAGTCCTTTGAAAGCACCTACTAGCATAGTGACACTTCCAAATAAAATGAGCGTGTTATTCCAGTAATCAGTATTCCCTAGGGAAGGAGTCAATCTGGCCATAAGATAAACTCCGGCTTTGACCATAGTAGCCGAGTGTAGATAGGCGCTGACTGGTGTTGGCGCTGCCATAGCATTTGGCAGCCAGAAATGAAAAGGGAATTGTGCAGATTTAGTAAAGGCACCTAATAGCACTAGAATGATAATTGGCAGATACAATGCGTGTGCTCCCATCTGCTCTAGGTCGCTGATGAGATAGGTGTTAGCAGATTTACCTAAAAGAATAAAGCCAGCCAGCATGGCGACGCCCCCAAAGCCTGTGACAAGTAGCGCTTGGAGTGCCTTTTTGCGAGAATCCGCATCCTGATGATTAAAACCGATGAGCAAATAAGAACTGATACTGGTGAGCTCCCAAAATATAAAAAGAACGATCAAATGATTGGAAAAAACCAATCCAAGCATAGAGCCCATAAAAAGCAGGATATAGCTGTAAAAGTGAAGCAGCTTGGGGTGTCCCTTGAGGTAATCGTTAGCATACAGGAGAATAAGTGTTCCGATACCTGTGATGAGCAGCCCCATCAGAAGTGAAAGACCATCTAACCGCAAATCTATGGCGATTTGCAAGCTTGGCACCCATTCATGGGTAAGATTTACGTAGCCTTTATCCATGACCTCGGGGACCTCAAGCAGTAGGCTTATGCATACAGCAAGGGGGGCCAGTGCTAGAAGCCAGCCTTTTTCCAAGCTGAAGAAACGAAAAAGCAGGGGAGCTAAAACTGCCGCAGCAAAAATCAATACAAGTTGGGCGAAAAGATCCATAGATAACACGTAGTCATTGGATTGCGAAGAGTTCCCAGAGGGAAGCTTTTCTAGTCCTTTTTTCCATGAATATCATTAAAGCAAGGCTGGAGTCCTTTTGAATAGAGGAGATGTTGCCTCCTCGCGCGAGAATCGACATGGTATTTTTTGCCGGGCAGCCCATTACTTTTGAGGCTATCTTATGTTTTTCAAGGTGCCTGTCGCCGGGCCTGGTGAGTAATGCCTCGCAACTGTAGCGGCTTTGATACCTGGGCTTATTTAAGTCTAAATTTCCTTGGAGGTGGTCATGTTCTTTGTCGATCCATCCCTCGTGTAACTCCAAAAATTGTTTCTCTGTCATGCCCATGTTACGATGCCCATGTGGCAAACCATAGACACGTAAACTAGGCTATGCAATTTCTTTAATTCTCCCAGCATATGGTAATCTGATTACAGCGAGTGCTCGCCAGGTAATTTATATCTCAGTAGGCATGCAACACCATTGACTGTTTTTAACATAGGGTCATCCGGCACAGTTTCGATGTGTATGCCTTGTTCTACAGCAGTTCTCACTAGCTCTTCACGAATCCATTTGTGATCAAAATCCTTACTCATAATGAGAGCGTCCACCTGTCCCATCTGCAAGGCATCAAGAGTTGCAGCAGGTCCGAGCAAGGCGAGGCCGTCAGTAGCAATCGAATGTTTTAGCTTTTGCAGCATATCTTCAGACTCTTTCTGCTCCTCGTCGATGAAAGCTTTAAGCGAGGCGTTAATGACTTCTCCGAGATCACTGGTATTTGTGTGAACTTCTGTATCTATGAGTTTATCTAGGAGGTGTTTAGGTAAGCTTTTCTTCAGTCTCGAAGTAAGATGAGGCTTACCCGCTAAAATCAGATGGCTATACCCCTTGCTTTGAATAAGTTGCTCGAGGATTTTTATTTTTTCTTTTACAAAACGTTCTCCCCTATCTCGTCGGTGATTTTGGTAGTGTTCTTTGGTCCATTCTCTTCCGACTCTTTTGCGTAGTTCTGGCTTCTCGGTAAAAATAGCCTCTGTGACTTCACCAAGGTTAACTTCCAAAATTTTTCCATGGGATTCGTTAGATACGACGATGATGAACTGGTGAAAGACATCTTTAAGCTCGACTAGTCCATAAACACTGGGCAATCCGTCTACAATGACTTCATTCCTCACAGGGACGCGAAATTGCATAGGTAAGAAATAAGGCTTTTTACCATAGCGACTAAATATGGCGGCACCCTTGGTGCTATCCTCTAATTCTCTATTTAGATACTCATCGATGCTTCCTATCGCTTTATTAAAACCTGGCTGCAGTTGGCGTTCTAGTCCTTTTCGGAGAATCTCAACGCGGGATAGAAAATTTCTAAGGCAACCTGATTTTCCATTTTCGAGATTGAGGTAGCAACTTACCATCGGTTGTTTTGTTTCTTCAATTCCGGCTAGATCTCTGATATGCTTTTGTAATTCTTTTATGTCCATAGTTTTAATTTTTTTATGTAAATTTTTTTCGATTGTTGATTTCTTATATTAAAAATGTATATTATTTCGTGTAATTCGAAACGCGTATAATAATATACGTAATATATTTCGTGTCTAAAGAAGTGTCAAATATGAACGCAAAAAAAAGTATGAAAAATGGGGGTCCAGCAGCAAACTGGACATATCTAACTAACCACACGCATGTTCTTATCTGTTTAGCGCAGGACTCTGAGCTAACCCTACGAGATGTTTCGACCAAGGTTGGAATAACGGAAAGGGCTGTTCAGAGGATTGTGGCGGATTTGGAGGTGGCTGGAGTCCTAACTAGGCATAGGGAGGGTAGAAACAACCGCTACAAAATAAATAGAAACTCCAAGCTAAGGCATAATGTGGAATCGCACAGAACCGTAGGTGGACTTATCAATTATGTCTTAGGTAAAACCTGAGTAGTTGCGCCGCATGCACCAAGGATGCCGGCTTTTGATGTTTTGAGCTATATTTGGTCTATTTGTGTTAAGAATACACTGGCTAGGTCATAGCCTCTTCTTGTTGGGTAGTGGCAACTGTATTGAGCAACTGATTATTCTCCGATTCTATGCTGTAGGCTTCTATTCCCATTTCCGCTAAGTCTAAACCTTCTTTTTGCTGTTGGTCACTTGCTCTGTTTCCAACTATTCTTTCAACGGTCCAGAAAGCGGCATATCCGCTGAGTCCAACAAATATGAGACAGACGATAATGCCAATGATTTGTATGAACAATTGATTGGGGTCTCCAAAAAAGAGGCCTGTCACACCATTGGAGCCGTTGGCAAATAGGCCAAGGGCTAAGCCTCCCCATGCACCGCAGGTGCCATGAACGGAAATTGCACCTACGGGATCATCTAACTTCAGAACTTCTTCAATGAAGATAGCACTAAATACGACAATAACTCCAGCGACCGCCCCAATGAAGACTGCGGCCCAAGCGTCGACATAGGCACAAGGCGCGGTGATCCCTACTAGGCCTGCTAGTAGACCGTTACAAGCGAAAGAAGGATCGGGCATGCCAAATTTAAATTTACTTGTTAGGGTGGCAATAATCATTCCGGCAGCAGAGGCTAGTGCTGTATTGGTTGCTATGATACCGATATGCATATCTGTGCCGTCTAGTGATGATCCGGCATTGAAGCCAAACCAGCCAAAAGCCAATAAGAAGGTTCCCAGGAATGCCATAGGTATGTTGTGTCCGGGAATTGGATTAGAAGATCCATCCTTGTTGAACTTACCGACACGTGGACCAACAACATATGCACCGACAAGAGCAATCACGCCACCAGTCATATGCACGACAGTTGAGCCGGCAAAGTCAACGTAGCCGAGGGTGCTAAGCCATCCACCTCCCCAAACCCAGTGGCCAAAAATCGGGTAGATAAAGCCTGTTACGATAACCGAGGTAAGACAGAATGCTTGAATTTTCCAGCGCTCTGTCAAAGTGCCGGTGCATATGGTATTGGCAGTAGCTGCGAAAACCATTTGGAATAGGAATAGGGTGAATACGCCTCCGGTATAAACATTAGATCCAGCAAGAAAATAACCGGCATTTCCGAGGATAGAATATGTCTGACCACCAATAGAAAATTCAACGCTGCTATTAATTTCTTCGCCTAGAGCAATGGAGTCGATGTTACTAGCTCCACCGAACATGATGGCAAAACCAAAGGCCCAAAACACAAGCATACCGATTCCATAATCCAGCAAATTCATCATCATGGTGTGAGCTGCATTTTTAGCTCGGGTAAAGCCGGTTTCCACAAGAGCAAAACCAGCTTGCATCAGCATGACCATGAAACCTGCTATGAGAACCCATACCCAGCTTGCACCTAGCCAACCGCCCTCGGCTTTCGCTTTGGATTCAATGTTTTGTTTTTTGTTATCTTCTGCCACTACCTCCAATTGGTCTTTGAGCCTGGCATTTTCCTTTTGGATGTTGGAAAGTTTTTTAGATAAAGAATCGATATCTTTAATTTTCTTAAGGTCGTTCTTTAGAGATGGGTTGACACCGCTATCTTGTAAGCTTTTTTGTAGCTCGATATAGTCACGCTGTATTTTTTGAATTTCGCTTTGGATGTTGATTAATTGAGCGTCCTGAGCCTGGTTTTTTGCCTGAAGATCCTGAGTTTCCTTTTGGGCCTTAATGGCTTCCTCGGCTTGCATGACGCGTGTTGCTTGGGGAATTTCTTGAGCATAGCTAATATGGGTAGCTAGGGGTAAGGCAATCAATACGGCTATGGCAATGAAATAAGTTAGATTTGATTTCATAAATTTTTTTCGGTTTCAGCAATTGGTATGCCCATTCTAAATTACAGCTAAGAAATTCTTTTGCCTCGCCAATAGCGGGCAGGTTGGTTGGTTGTTGACTGAGTCGCTTGAGGGAGTTGATTTGGAGCAGAAGGGTCTGATTCGGAAATATCTTGAGCGGCTTCAACGGATTCTGTCGTATGATTTTCCCCTGTTTTGATCATGCCTACATGCTGGAACTTGCCTAGTGTGCGACAGACATCTTCAACGTTGAGGTTCATCTGAGCAGCTATCTGATTGATGGTACTTTGGCCTTTGCATTGAATCAGCAGAGCGAGTTCGTCTGGACTAGCTTGTAGGCCCATCATACTTTTCCCAGGTTGATAAACTGGAATATCGGCAGGAAGAGGAAGAGCTGCCTGAAAAGCGCCATTTACGATGACTTCTTTGTGGACCTTCTCGAGAAGCCTTTCTGTTGGGTACGTGATGAGGCTTTGTTCTGGAGGGGACACATCATTTTCGAATGAAAAGCTTGCTTGGCCCATATGGCAGATCTGATTTAGCGCATCTAATCCGGATTGTTGATCAGCGGTGGCATGAACTAATTGTCCACCATGAAAGTATACAGAGGCTAAAAGATGATTGGTTTCTTGATCGATAATAATCAATACACCTGATTGCTTAGATGAGCTAAGCAACCGCGCCACTTCTCCGAAGTGCATCTGGTTAAATGAGCCAGCAAACATTGTACTTATCTATCCACGTTGTTCCAATTTTTACATTAGGCTAAGACATTACCATATCTCAAAGAACAAAATGTATTAGTTATGGCTTAGACGTTGCATTTAGCAGTTATTATACCGTATAGACAATATTGGGCATAAACTATGCTCACTAAACCTAGCATGGATATTGCAACTGCCTTTTGGCCTAGAGATGATTTTGAGTGGTTGGAGTTAGCAGTAGAATCCATTCCAGAAATCTCGGTTACTTCTATCGGCGTATTAGAAAACGAGCCCATTAAGATGTATGATCTGATTGTATTTGATGGGGATAGTCCGGGACCTTATTTTTTCCTTTATTTAACCAAGCTAGTATACGCCAACAAGGTAGGATCCATGCTGGTGCTTGGGGGTCCTGATAGCGTGATCATGCAGGCGATCGATTGGCAGGATGCGGATGTGCTTTTCATAGAAAAACCATATGAAGTGGAGCAAGTGAAAGCATCCGTGGTAGCTAAGCTGAATGATATTAAGGCAAGAGCTCAGTTCATCAATTCCGCCGAGGAAATTTCTTCAGAGGCGCAAAAGCCCAAGTCGTTGGGTTATCTATCCACTCTTAAGCTAGCGGATCTGGTTCAAATGCTTTGTCTTAGCCAATGGACCGGTAAAATTGAAGTGGAGTATCTGAAAACAGGGGAAATGGGATATATCTATCTAAACGTAGGACTCCTTATTCATGCAGAAGATGAGAAATATGCTGCTGAAAAAGCCTTATATGAAATGCTTCAGTGGGGACGTTGTGAATTTCACTTTATAGAAGAACATCCATTGGTTGTTCAGACGATCAATAGACCTTGGCAAGAGCTTCTGTTAGAGGGTGCTAGACGACTAGACGAGTCGCAAATCCAATCGGTTATCCCTTCGTTAGAAGACATAGAAGAACAAGTAGTCTAAAGCACGTTCTCTGTTCTAGCTTGCATGGCTCAAAACAAATGCCATGCTTCATCCCTTCTTTTTAGGTCGCCTCTGGTAACCTCTGAAATGTTTACATGAAAGTTTGCGATGCGACTCAATTCTATTCTGCTGTAGGCGGCGGTGTTAAGCGGTATATTACAGAAAAGCGAAAATATGTCTTGGAGCATACGGAGGATGAGCATTTGCTGGTCATTCCAGGCGAGCGCACTGAAGTGATTCAAGAGGGTAGACTCACCACCTGCACTATCAAGTCCTACAGGATAGGGGATCGCAATGCACGATATCGTGTATTAATTAATCTTGGGCTGGCCATGGAGATGATCCGCGAACAAAAACCAGATGTAATTGAATCTGGAGACCCCTACCATTTAGGATGGCAATTAGTGGGAGTAGGGGATGAAATGGAGATTCCTGTGGTTGGTTTTTATCATTCGCACTTTCCCGAGGCCTATATGCGGACGGTTTTAAAATACTGCGGCCAGTGGTTTCGAGATGTTGGGCTAGCTTATGCCCAAGATTATATTGAACGTCTTTATAATCATTTTGATCGTACCTTAGTGCCTTCGCGCTTTCTGGTAGATCTGTTACAAGATTGGGGTGTATCGAGTGCTCAGTATGTTCATTTGGGAGTGGATACAGAGGTGTTTAAACCTGGGCGCTGCAAAACTTCTCTGCGCCCTAAGGATATGGAGAAGGACGCGAAATTGTTACTATATGTCGGAAGGTTATCCGGAGATAAGAATACCCGAACCTTGGTAGATGCCTTTCGTTTATTACATGATCACCAACCTAGACATTTTCATTTAATGGTTATTGGAGATGGGGCTCAACGGCATCTAATCGAGGAGTTGCAAGAAGAAACCTCTGCTGTGAGCTGGATCCGCTTTTGTAATCATACAGAAGTCTTGGCGGACTATTATCGTGCAGCAGATATCTTTGTACATCCAGGAGTATGTGAAACGTTTGGTTTGGTGACGTTGGAAAGTCAAGCCTGTGCGACCCCCGTTATTGGAATTCGCGGGACGTATATGGATGCCAACATCTTTGCTGGCATAGAGCACTGGGCTAAAGAAAACACCCCGAGGGCGCTTGCCGACGCCATTGCCGTTTATAGCTTTCAGGATTTAAAAAAAATCGGTAAGCAAGCTAGTGTTAGGGTGAGAGAACGCTTTTCTTGGAAGGATGTCTGCAACACCATTTGGGATATTTACCGGCAAGCCATTGAAGATAAACGCAATAATATTCGCTACGGTGGTTGATTCATCATGACTGAGAAGACAAAGCAAAATAAGAAGATCGAGATTCGTTTTTATGAATCAAGCGATCGAGATGGGGTTAGAGCTGTCTGCTGTGCAACAGGCTATCTTGGTAAGTCTATTGATACGGTCTTCGAAGATCGTGAAGTCTTTGCTGATTTTCTTACTTCTTATTATACGGATGTTGAGCCAGATCTCACAGTGGTCGTTTTAGAAGATGGGCAAATCAAGGGATATGTTATGGGTTCAAGATTTCCCTCTTTACAGAAAGCTTATGAGATGCAGCTCTATCTTCGATTATTTCCGAAAGTGCTAGGCAATTTCTTTTTCAAATATAAGTCTGCTACCAGGAAATATCTAAGGTGGATGCTATGGAATGGTAGAAAAGAAACGCCTCTTACCCCAAAGGACATGGCCCATGTGCACTTTAATTTCTTAGCGGAGCATAGAAGTGTAAGCCAGACTCGGACCATGTTTGATATGTTTTTGCAGAGACTATCAGAATACGGTGAGGAAAAAGTCTATGGTCAGGTTGTGAGTTTTGAGAATAGAAGGGGTCCAAGAATGTACGCTCGGTATGGATTCAAGGTTGTGGATCAAGTGAAGGTAACTAAATATCAAGATCTAGTTGATCATCCGGTTTATTTATTTACGATTATCAAGGATCTTAAAGAAAATGTTACTTTGTATGGGAATGATCTCTGGAAGAAAAAAGGCCAGTGATCCATGGATAAAGCCTTGAGCTATATGATGGGTCGCAGAAACTTGCAAAGGAATGCTAGAGCATCTTTGAGTAAATAGGAAACAGTGCCCTATCTATTTGTTAATCTCCGGTTTCAGCAGTAAAAGTGGCTAGAGATCTGTGTAGATACCAGGGGATCAATCCGGCAGAAAAATCTAGTTAAGTGATTTTCCTACACTAGAACCGCCATCAATAAAAATATTTTGACCTGTGATAAAGCTTGCCTGATCAGACATGAGAAAGGCAACAAGCTCTCCGACTTCTTCTGCTTTGCCTGTTCTTCCAATAGGGATATTCTTGATATATCTTTCTCTACTTTCTGAGCCTGGAGGATTGTTTGTGTTAAAGAGTTCGGTTTCGATAGGACCGGGAGAAATAGCATTGACGGTAATCTGGTGAGACGCTAATTCCAGAGCCCAAGTTCGAGTCATACTTACTAGGGCAGATTTAGCAGCAGCATAGCTACTTCTATAAGGTGCACCTGCGACAGTTAGGCTAGCCGTATTGACAACGCGACCAAAATGTTGTCCTTTCATGTGAGGCAGAGCAGCTTGAACACATTGAACCGCAACATTCACATTCATATGATAGCAAGAATTCAATTGTTGTTCGGTTATTTCTTCCAGTGGAGCAGGGTGCACAAGTCCGACGTTATTAAAGACTCCATCTAGATGGTGTCTAGATGTCACATCTTTTAAGACATCCTTTAGTTTGTGATGATTAAGTAGATCGATAGCAATGAACTCTCCTTTTAAATCTAATGAGGGCTGGGAACGTGCAAGACCGATAATAGAGTGTCCTTGCTTGACAAGTATTTTTGCTGCAGAGAGGCCAATTCCTTTACTTGCTCCGGTGATTAAGAATGTTTTTTTCTTCATGACTGGTTTCTTTCGATTCCCTTGGATTGATTTTTTGATTTGGGATTTAATCCAAGGATTATGTTACTGAGCATAGGTTGGTTGAGGTTTTTAGTAATGAAACCGAGTGTAGTAGTAAATATCTTACTTAATATTTAACGTCTCAAGCCCTCTAACTTTCGCAATATCTTGTTCAACTTGTTTTTTCAAAGCTTCCAAGGAGTCGAATTTTACTTCATCTCGTATTTTATGATGTAGCTCGATTTCAAGATTTTGATCGTAAATTGTTTCATTGAATTCCAACAAGTGGGCTTCGGTATGAATATCTCTGTCTCGAGAAACAGTGGGTCGATGGCCTATATTGATGGCTGCTTTGTAAGCTTGGCCATTTTCTAGTATAGCCAGGCCAGCATAGACTCCTGTTGAACAAATAGGGGTTACGTGGGTGTTTAAGTTAGCTGTCGGCCAGCCCAGTGTTCGACCTAATTTTTCACCTGTGATGACTGTACCGAAAAGGCTGTATGGGTGGCCTAGTAAACTTTTAGCTCCTTGTAAGTCATCTTGTTGAAGAGCTTGGCGAATACGGCTGCTGCTAATAATCTCGCCACCTATCGTTACAGGTTGAGGCACTTTTAAAGCGACGTTCTCTCGCGTACACCATGCTTGTAAATGCTCAAGTGTGCCCAGGCGTTTATAGCCAAAACGAAAATTGGGTCCAACTGAGATATGTGTTAAGGAGGGGAAGTTTTCTTTAAGTTGATTTAGGAAATCAGGCGCTGATTGTTTAGATTGAGCATCATCAAATTGTAGATTTAATACTGTGCCTACATCCCATTTTTTGAGTAGGTAAAATTTGTGTTCAAGACTGGTGATAAGTAAAGGAGCCTTTTGAGGAAAGAGAACCGAGAAAGGGTGTTGCTGAAATGTGATGACGCAGGTGCGAGGAACCAGAGAAGTGTCGGCTCCTAGAATTACCTCTGCATGGCCGAGGTGTAACCCGTCGAAGAAACCAATAGCGACTCTTTGAATAGACTTGTCTTGTTTGGCTTGATTAAAATGTTGGTAGATTCGCATAAATTGGCCACTGACGGCTCTACTATTTATTGGCGACGTATGTTGGATATTTCAGGTAAAGTAAATAGCTTTTCAGAGAGAAAGCCTTTATCTCCTTTGTTTTCTTGAAGTGTATTCCAATTTGTCGTTTTATCCATCTCGGTGGAGAAGTTGCCAGATTTGATACGCTTAAGAGCACATAGATGGGCTCCACATTGTAGTTTTTCTCCAATGTCGTGACAGTAGGTGCGGACATAAAAGCCCTTGCTACAATGAAGTTCAAAGTCGATCTGGGGCAAGTTGACATTGAGAATGCTGTATTTGTAGACGTGAACCAAGCGAGGGTCGCGAGCAACGGTTTTTCCTTGACGGGCAAGTCTGTATAGAGGGACCCCATCTTTTTTGACAGCCGAAACCATAGGTGGTGTCTGGTAGAAGTCCCCTTTGAACTGGTCAAAGGCCTCCTCGATAGTGTCCTGGGAAAATTCAGGAACTTTGTTCGAAACAAGAACTTCGCCTTCGGCGTCTTGTGAGTCGGTTACTTTCCCCAGCATCATGCTTCCAGCGTAGAATTTGTCTTCTGACATGAGAAGGTCTTGAACCTTGGTCGCTTTACCTAGGACAAGCATGAGAAGTCCTGTGGCCATAGGGTCGAGAGTTCCACAATGGCCCACTTTTTTTATACCAAAGGCTTTGCGAACATAGGCAACTATGTCGTGCGATGTCATTTGTGGGGGTTTGTCTACTAATAACAGTCCGTCTAAATCAGTCATGTGTGGTTATCCTTATATTAAGGGAAAGTATACTAGAGAAGTTCTCGAATATGATCCAGCACCTTTTGTTGATATTGGGCCGCATCTTCCGAAAAATTTATTCCTGCTGCACCTGGGTGGCCGCCACCGCCAAAATTTTTAGCTATTTCGCTGACGTTGAATTTTCCCTTAGAACGTAGACTTATTTTGAGAGCATCCTTACCGCGGTATTCGAATAATGCAGAAATTTCTACAGTTTTAACGGCTTGGGTACTTTCGACAATGCCTTCGGTGTCTTCCGGTAGGGCACCAACTTTTTCAAACATGTCAGGGTGCAGTTCGAACCAAGCAAAAGTATCTTCTTTTTCAAATTGAAGGTTTTGCATAGCCATTTGGTTAAGTTTAAAACGACTGGGAGAGAAAGACTGATAGCACTCCTTAGCTAGGTAGGCTGGATCTGCTCCAGCTTCTACAAGCTTGCCAGCCATTAGGAATGTTTCTTGAGTAGTTCCTCGATATCTAAAGGATCCCGTGTCAGTTGTCAGTCCAACAAATAGGTTGGAAGCGATTTGTGGGGTCATGGGCAGATCAGATTCTTCGATAAGCTTTTGAATAATTGAAGCGGTAGCAGGTTGATTACTGTCTATGACATTGATTTTAGCATAAAGGGTGTTGCTGACATGATGATCTATGTTGATATCGACAGGACGAGACCATCCGGTGAAGTGTTCACCTAAACGATTTTCTGTGGAGGTGTCTAATGAGATAATAAGGTCTGCAGCAGGCATTTTTTTTGGGGTTGGAGTTAGTTCATCAGCTCCAGGGAGAAAGGTAAAGAGGGTGCTTAGTCCATCTTGATTGAAGAAGTAGATCTTCTTCCCGAATTCTTTTAAGGAAAGGCCTAAAGCAAGCTCACTACCATAAGCATCACCATCTGGGCGAACGTGGCTCAAAAGGATAACAGAGTTGGCTGAATGGATTTTGTCGATTGCAGTTTTGAGGTCAGAGTTTTTCATAGGCACGAGTGAACAATGGTGTGATGAAATAAAATAGGAAGGCAAAAATGATTGGCTACTTCATTTCTATACGGAAGGTGGCGTCACCGAGTTGAATCAGGTCGTGATTGCTAAGAACAACCATTTTAATGCGCTTTCCATTTACAAAGGTTCCATTGAGAGACTCTGAGTCCGTAAGCACGACGCTATTGGATTGGTTTTTGAGCTGGCAGTGCCTATTAGAAATGGTTTCATGCTCGATGCAAATTTCGTTTTTTGGGTCTCGGCCAATGTATAGCTGCTGGCCTTCGAGGATGGGGTAGGTCCAGCCTGTAGAATCTGGTAATAAATAGAGGTTAGCAATGGCAGGCCTAGGCTTTTCTTTTGGCTGCGAGGAGGTTTTTAAGGATAGCTGACTGGTAATGAGCATTTCATCAGACAAGCGAGCTGCTTCAAGCAGTGCGGCTTCTGTTTTTAAAGTGACATTTTTTTCTGGTGGATAAAGTTCAGGTATAAAAACGGTATCTGCTTGTTTTCGGGTGAGCATTTTAAGTAAAGCATTGTCTCCCTGCAGTTGCTCATATTGAGCATAGCATGGTTCACCCTCTTCGAGATAGATCTCGCCTTTCTTTTCAGTAGAAGTAAAATTTACTTTACCTGTTCTGCTAGAAAGGGAGCATAGATGTAACAATTCAGCTAAATTCACCGTTCTATGTATAAAACTCGAGATTAGAGTGATTAGTAAACTTAATGTATTTCAACATCATAGAG
The DNA here is from genome assembly GCA_039192515.1 of Verrucomicrobiota bacterium. Classification (NCBI taxonomy): domain Bacteria; kingdom Pseudomonadati; phylum Verrucomicrobiota; species Verrucomicrobiota bacterium. The sequence continues at coordinate 17,701 of JBCCXA010000012.1, forward strand.
ATCATCAACTATTTTTTATACCTGCTAGGTTTGTAGCAGTAGATGCTAAAAAGAGAAAGTAAACTTTACATTAAAGAATTTTATGGGAAAACTAACGTAATAACATGGCTTCCAAATTCTTCAACCTTTTCGCCAAAAAGAAAGAAGAAGGGCAAAATCCTTCCTCTGGGGTAAAACCAATTAAACCTCCTGAACTAAAACCTCCTCCTGCTGCGACCAACGTGAGTGGTCCGGCCCCTGGAGCAAATTTTAAGGTTCCACCTAAAGTACAACCCGCTCCACTTCCACAAGGGCTAGCCCCGGCAAAGCCTCCATTTCCATCGGGCAAGAAGAGAATTACGCAGCGCATATCAGTCCCAGGTGCTAGCTCAAGTGAAGCAGCTGCCGCACATACTCCTATTGTTTCATCGGATGCTGGGTTAGCTAGGACACAAAATGTAGATCTTAACTCCATGGGTACGGTTGAGCTGCCATTAGCTGTGGTGTTGCCACTTATCTCTCAGAGCGTCTTGACTAGTGATGTAAACAGTCTTCTATCTAGCGAAGCTGCTAATTACAATTTAAAGTTACCTCTTCAAAGCATTATACCCATGATGCCCTCGGGCAAGATAGAGTTTACACATCGTGAAATTTCCGAGGGAATGCCACCCAACATCCTTGTTGCGACCGAACAGATGGGAGAGGTAGCGGAGGAAATGATTAGTTTGCCGCTATCTGAGGTTGTTATGAGGGTTCCTCCTCAGTATTTATCTCTGCGTGCTGACCAAAAAATGGTGGACCCCTCAGTATCTTCTATGGAGGATCCCTTTTCGGAAGAGAAGTTGCGTCAGATGGCGGAAGAGCGAGCTGCTGCTAAAGCAGCGGGTCAGGTAGAAGAGCTAGACGGTATCCAAGATTCGCCTACTCAACGAATACCGGAGGGGGTTTTAGATGAACCTAAAGAGGCAGTAGAAGAGAAAGGAATTGATGAGACTCAAGATCTTTCAAATCCTGACGCAGTGTTAGATGAGGACGTGCCAAGCCTGGAGTCCAGCTTGATTCCAGATTCGGAAGACTTAACAGGCGCTGAAGAAACCGCTGCAGCCTCTGAACCTGAGCCTGCTGTAGTAGCCACAGGATTAACCTCATTTGATATTCCCAAACTAGATGTGGAAGATAAGACTACGAAAATTGAATTAGGAGCTGCTTCTGATTTATCTTCCGATAATCAATTTGAGCAAGAGGCAGATGAGGCGCTCTCTGCATTTAGTGTTTCTGATAAGCAAGAAGAACTAGAGGAAGAGGTGAATGAGGGACCATCTGAACCAGATTTATCTTTTGCGAAATCAGATGAGTTTAAAGCTTTTTTACAAAGTGAAGAGAATGAAAGCTCTCAAGCAGATGAATCAACAGATCAAGATGAAGTCCAGGAGCCTGAGGTAGATGAATTACAAACCAAGGCTATAAAACTAGCTCCTTCAGTGCCTGAAATGCCTGGGAGCCCTACTACTGAGGAGATCCCAGAGGATTCAATTTCAGGAGTAAGTGCTAGTGAAGGAATGGAAGAAGAATTACAAGAGGTTGGTACCTCTGGCCAAGAAATCCCTATTCAAAGGCCTACCTCTAAATTAGATGTCACTGAGATCATGAAACCTGAAGTTTCTGAAGAAGAGGGTGACAGACAAGAGCTCAGTGAAGAAATTGCTGGAATCGAATCCATTGCAGTTCCTGAAGCAGTAACGCCTTCTCAGGATGATGAGGTGCTTTCATCTTTTCCCTCAGTTACACCTGCAGAAAAAATCGAGCTCGAGGAAGCTGTTTCGAGTTCTGAACCTGCAGATCCGCCTGCCGTCGTCCCTATGCCTAAGCCTATTGACATAGAGAAGGTTGTAGAGGAAAGTCCTGTGACGAAAGCTATCTCACAAACCTCACGCTCGAAGCCTATAGAGTCAGAAGAGAGTGTGAGCGCTTTCAAGGCTATGGCTAAAAAGCTTCCTCCAATTAAAGAACCCGAAAAAACCCTTGGAGATCTATCTTCCATTAAACCGCCTCCTTTAGTCCCTCCAGCATCACATGAAAAAGATCAAAGGCCTTTTGATCCCCTTGAAGAAGAAACAGCTAAAGTTCCTATTGGTGAAAAATCAAAGTTTGCAACTGAATCAATCTCTCGAAAGACTTCTAGCTTCAAAATTCCTGCACAAACAAGCTTGCTAGAAACGGCTCATCAGCAAACCGAAACTGCCGAAGCAAGCATAATACCAACTCCTAGGGGGTCTTCACTAGATTTGAATAATTGTTCACTCAATGACTTAACCGAGATCGAGGGATGTTCAGAATCTATAGCTAAGAAGATCATTGCGTGGCGTGAGTTGAATGATCGGTTTAAGCACCCATCTCAATTGATGGAAGTTCCGGGCATGACCCGTGACCTTTATTGTGGTATTACAGGACTATCTTTACCAGAATTGACTATATCATCTGCCGTGAATGAAATGTTGGGCTTAGATCCTTATAAAAGAATTTCCTTACAGGATTTGGCCTCTTGCATAAGATCATGGCCAGGTGTGGTAGGGTGTGTGATATCTGGTAAAAATTCTGCGCCTACAGTTTATGACTATCCCGATGAAGCTTCTGCTAAGTCTTTGGGCTCTATAGCTGCCAAGCTATTGGATAGCACAAGGGATATGATGACAAATTTTGGTCTGCAAAAGGCTCAAGAGCTATTTTTACCATCTGAGGGCCTCAGTTATTTTCTTTTTTCTCGTGGAGATTTGTTGATTGTTGCAGTTCACGAAAGTAATCAATTGCCGTCGCTTTACTCGGACATCATAAGGTCTATATTGAAGGAGTTATTAGATAATAATAAACATTTAGAGGGTTCGCGTTAACATATGGCTTTTATCAATTATTCGAAACGGGAAATTCAATTAAAGATAGTCTACTATGGCTGTGCTTTATGCGGGAAGACGACGAATCTAGTCAATCTGCACAAACGTATTGAAAGCACTCAAAAAGGAGAGCTTGTATCTTTATCGACAGATGCAGACAGAACGCTATTTTTCGATTTTCTGAGTCTGAGCACGAAGACACTTCCTGGTTTCAATACGCGTTTTCAGCTTTACACTGTTCCAGGTCAACCTGTCTATAACACGACCCGTCAATTGGTTCTAAAGGGTGTGGATGGAATTGTATTTGTAGTTGATTCACATTGGGACCGCATGGCAGAGAATGTAGAATCCTTCGCCAACCTGCAGGAGAACCTTATCGAGAACCACTTAAGTTTAGCGCAAATTCCTTATGTCCTTCAGTATAACAAGCGAGATCTTCCTAATGCAGCGCCACTTCATTACTTAGAGTATACTTTCAATAATCGAGCTACTCGAGTCTTGTCATTTGAATCATCTGCTACAGAAGGTTACGGTGTTTTGGAGACTTTAAATGGAACGGCTAGGTTGTTATTAGCAAAATATTCAAAATCAGCAGGTTCTAGCACAAATGTAGCGGAACTTTCACCCAAGCAATCTCAAGGTTAACTTTAAGAAGGGATATTTAGATGACCTCGATCGGTATGTTATCAGAAGAAGATCAGTTGAAAATAGAATCTCATCTTGAAGAATTCTTGGGAAAGTCAGAGTCGCTCTGGGCAGCTTTAGTGGATAAGGGTGGAAATCTATTTGCTCAATTCGGTGAGACTGGAGATCTTGATCTGAGTATATTATGCGCCCTAGCCGCTGGATCTTTCGCAGCAACGCACGAGTTAGCGCGTCGTCTAGGAGAACCTGAATTTACGGCACTGTATCATGAAGGACAGGGTGTTAGTATATTCATCTCGGCCTTGCACTATGAAAGCTTACTAATCACCGTTTTTGATGAGAAGACAAATATAGGTTTAGTAAAGTTCTACGCTCAGCAAGGGGCTGAGACCCTAAACGTCTATCTCAAAGAGGCAGCGGAAAAATCTGAAAGTGCAGAACCTTTACAACTCGATTCAGAGCTTGATCCAGATAAGACTATTATCAGCTAATCCAACCAGCTATTATTTTCAGTTTTTCCAGAGCTTGCCAGATTTCCCTAGGGTAAAATGCTACTCAAAAAAAGTGTGTCTAAAGTAGAATTTTAAGCTTAATTATTCTCTATGGCGGTAGAGGCTCCATCAGTTTCCCCGAAAAGCAAAGAAAAGGTTAAAGATGCTTTTGAAAGAGGGTGGAATGTGATTGTGTGGAACGACCCGGTAAACTTGATGAGTTATGTGGTGTATGTTTTTCAGAAAGTTTTGGGGTTTTCCCATAAAAAAGCAACAGTACACATGTTAGAAGTTCATCAAGAAGGGAAAAGTTGTGTGGCCAATGAAACAAAAGAAAAAGCTGAGCATTATGCTCAGCAATTGCTCCACTTTGGTTTAAAAACTACGATTGAAAAAGTGAAATCATAACGATGCAAGTCAATCGAATCGAGGGAGGCATAGAGATTATATTATTTCGTGGTGAGGCAACTTTGCTGCAAGATATTTTCTCTCGCATTCTTAGCAATTATAGTATTCCACCAGATGAACTTAGTGATGCTGTTCAGAAGGTTTGGTACCCAAAAAATATTCAAAAAGAGGATAGAGAAGATTCGGATGATCTTGCTGATGTGATTCGCGATGATTTTCAGATATACCGAAGTGAGAATTCTTTAAAACTCAAAAGCTGGATTTCTTTATTACGTGCCGATCAACAAATCATTACTTGGAGGGTCGAGGATGGTGAGATTGATCGGGTATTAACTATTCTCAATGACCATCGCCTATACCGGGCAGCTGAATTAGGTGTAGGGCAAGATGAGATGGATAGAGATTTGGAAGAAATAGAGGATGATCAATTGAGAGGTGGTATTTTAGAGATTCATTTCTTAGCGTGGTTGATTGAACTTGTTCTTAGAGGTGGTGATAAAGGTGTTGATTGAGATTTGGTGAACCTTCTTCGGTTATTCCGTTTTCAATTGTATCTGATTTGCATAAACTTTTCTCAGCATGAAGGATAGGGCACTAGTAGTAAATGAAGTCTATGTGAGTGTTCAAGGGGAAAGCACTTTTGCGGGTTTACCGTGCGTGTTTGTCCGCTTAACAGCCTGTGATTTGCGTTGTAGCTATTGTGATACAGAGTATGCCTTTTATGAGGGTAAAAAGCGTCTTCTTGAAAATATCCTCGAAGAAATTAGGAGTCATCAAATTCCTTTAGTAGAAATAACCGGAGGGGAACCTTTATTGCAGAAAAATGTCCTTCCTTTGATGAAGGTTTTATGCGACGAGGGCTTTGATGTGCTCATCGAGACAAGTGGCGCACACGATATTAGCCAAATAGACTCACGTGTTCATTGTATTATGGACTTAAAGTGCCCAGATAGCGGAATGGAGGGTCGCAATAGATATGAGAATATTTCTTGTTTAAAAATGAAGGATGAAGTCAAGTTTGTCATAGCTTCACGAAATGATTACGAGTGGAGTCGACAAAAGGTTCGAGAATTTGAATTACAAGATAAAGTGAGGACAGTGCTTTTTTCGGCAGTCTTTGGTAAATGTGAGCCCCAAGCTCTCGTGGAATGGATTGTAGAAGATAAATTACCGGTTCGATTTCAGCTTCAAATGCACAAGTTTATTTGGGAGCCTAAAAAGAGGGGAGTATAATGGAACTTTTAATCAGAATCGTTCAAACATTGGGAAGAGATGTCAAGCTGACGCTAAAGGCTGGAGCGAGTCAATTTAAGAAATGGCAGAAAGTAATCTGGGGTTCACTATCCCTCATAATAGTGATGACGTTCTTTATGCTACCTCATGACGCGCATTGGCTTGAGATAGTGCAGTCTGTGGATAATGATTTTATTCATCAGCTTTCTAGGCAACTTAGCTATTGGGGGGATTTTCCAACAGGTACGGTTATAGTCTTTGCAGTACTTTTTTTAAGCGGTTATGCATTTAAGAATGAAAAATTAAGGCGTGGAGCAATGACTTGTTTATTAGCTGCGGCTATAGCTGGTATCTTAACCTATAGTTTGAAACTAACAATAGGAAGACCACGTCCTTCGGCAGAGAAACCTGACGGGGCGTATGGATTAAGAATGGATGGAAATTATCACGGTTTTCCCTCTGGTCATTCTGCAACTGCAATGGGTACGACGACAGCCTTAGCAGTCGTTTATCCTTCTGCAGCTGTTCCCATTCTTATAGCTGGAAGCAGTGTGGGTTGGTCAAGAATGATGTTGGATAGGCACCATCCTACAGATGTATTGGTTGGAGGCTATCTCGGAGTTATCTCTGCTTTAGTCATAGGACTAGGGACAAGAAAACATTTAGAATCCTCTTAGCGTATCTCTAATTTTCGTAGGATGATTCTACGCGCTCTGCAACATCTCGATATTGATAATCTACTTCGTAGATGATTTTGAACTGGGCGAGAGCTTCATCTTTTTTTTCAGACTCTTCTAGAACGCAACCTAGGTTGTAAATGACCTCTTTTTTGAGATCATCCATTGTTTCGATTTCGTCGGCAGCCGTAGCAAATTGTTTTTCTGCAAAGTCCAGCATACGGCGCTGCCAAAAACAGTTGCCTAGCATATTCATGGCTTGGTAACGAATCTTAGGCTGCTTTAAGGCAAGTTGTAATTCTGGAACAGCAGCTTTATGTTCTCCTGCCTCATAGAGTGTTTGTCCGTATTCATAACGGAATTCAAGGTCGTTAGGGTATTTATCAACCCGTGACTTAGCTGCTGTGAGTTTGATTTGAGCATATTGCTGTTTGATTTCCGCCAACTGTTGTTCGTATTGTGCTTTGGTATCACCTTCGGCTACCGCAATAGCTTCTTCGTAACCCCTTATAGATTCTTCATATTGAGCAGATTGAATCTTATGGATGCTTTTTTCTAAAACGGGGTCGGAGTTATTACTTAGAGAGAAGGCATACTGGTACCACTGGAGAGCAGTCACTAAATCCTTTTTCTTCTCATATAAAGCGGCTAGCTTTTTTACAATATTAATATCTTGATTATTTTGTTGGTAGTGCTCGGAGAGCTTTTCAATTTGTAGGTTGATTCCTTCCTCAGAGGTTGCTGAACGACCTTGCTCTTCTAGTAGTTTGGCTTCATTAGCATCTTTAAGGCCTGCACGGAAACTCTTATCTTCCTCCCAAGCGCCCCCTTGTTGGGCCATCATGGCAGCAGCGTCTTTCTGGCCTTTTTGCCCTTCACCATCTTGAGGGGCTAAAGCCACAATTTTGTCGTATACCTTGACAGCTTTATCGGGTTCCCGGCGAGACATGTAATGCTGAGCTAACTTCTTTAGGTTGGGAATATCATCGGGCTTACCTTCACGGATTGTCTCATAGGCAAAGGCGACAAGATCATAAAATTCAAGAGCCTTGGCAGCGTCTGCAAGAATATTGTTGGCTTGTTCGTTGATAGGGTCTATTTCAAGAGCATCTTCAATAGCTGATAGTGCCTGTAGTGGTTCTTTATTAACCATTCCTTTGGCCTTCATGGCCTTTGCACTGACTTTGACTCCAGCCATGGATTTGGCAAATGAAGAGGCCGAGCGCGCTTTAATAATTTCATTGCTCCGTAAAAGTCTACGAGCTTCTAAGTGACCTGGCACTTCTGTAACTAGCTGTTTTAAGATAGTCACTGCATAATCGTGATTCTTGCGCTCTGTGGCTTGCTTTGCTTTTGTATATGATTCTTTCTGCCTCAGATCAAAGTCTGAAGGAATATTCTGCGACATGATAGGACAGAGTAGAGCAATGAAGAAATGTGTGCAAAAGGTTTTTTGCTCCTATTGCATCTTTGGAATAAATATCGATTTTGCTTCCTCCTTGACTTCAGCAATTTTTTCTTCATTTCTCTCATGAACAATTTTTTAGAGCGTCCTTTAGAGATGAGCGAGTCATGTTATTTATAGCAGCAGGATGGGAGATACCCTTAGTGGTATGCTTTTCATGTTTTTTGGTGGGGTCGATACCTTTTGGCTTTCTTGTCGGAAAGTTAAATGGATTTGATATTCGCGAGAAGGGAAGTGGCAATATAGGTGCCACCAATGTTTTGAGAAGCCTAGGGAAGAAGTGGGGCTATACGGTTTTTGCCTTAGATGTATTAAAGGGCTTAACTCCTGTAATGTGCATGCATTTTTTTCATGAGAGAAGTCTCATGGAAATGGGTAATATAGACCAGTCTTTATTTCTGGTTATCGGAGGATTGTTGGTAGTTTTAGGACATAACTATTGTCCATGGTTGGGATTCAAAGGGGGTAAGGGAATTGCTTCTTCTGCTGGTGTTTTGTTGGGTCTCATGCCATGGACTTTTTTAATTTCATCTAGTTCATGGGTGGTCGTTTTTTTTCTCTCAAGGTATGTTTCAATCGCCTCGTTAGCTGCTTGTCTCGCTGTGCCTGTCTCGACCCTCTTAATCTATAGAGATCAACTAGCCTTTGTGTTCTTATCTGTTTTGATGGGGTTTTTAGGGGTGTGGAGACACCGATCTAATATCAAGCGATTATTAGGAGGAACAGAACAACGTTTTGAGTTAAAGGGTAGAAGAAAGGCTGAGTAAGTATGAAGATTGTTATGATAGGCACCGGGGCTTGGGCAAAAGCAATGAAGGTTGTTCTAGAGCGCAATCAGCATGAGGTCACTTTATTGTCTCGAGATGAAGGCCAGTGGCCGCACGATACGCGAGAAATAGATTTTGTTTTTGTGGCAATACCCTGTCAGGTTCTAAGAAATCGTCTTTCAAAATTACTTCATCCTGGTTGCCCGGTCGTTAGTTTAATTAAGGGGATAGAGATAGAGAGTGGTGACTATGTGAGCACTATTTTCAAGCAAACTTGGGAAGGCTGTAAGATAGGAGTACTATCGGGGCCAACATTAGCTATGGAAATTCAAGCCAATAAGACCTCAGCAGCGGTGGTTGCGGCTGAGACAGAGAGCCTAGCTAAGCAGATACAAGAATTATCTCATCACAAGTTATTTAGAGTCTACACGAGCTCTGACTTACTTGGTGTGGAGTTAGGTGGAGCTTTAAAAAATGTGTATGCGATCGCAGGTGGAATATCTAAAGGCCTCTCATTGGGTGATAACGGAATTGCCGCAACTATGACGCGCAGTTTAGCTGAAATGGTAAGGCTAGCCACTGTGCTAGGGGCTAAAAAAGAGACATTATTTGGACTAAGTGGAGTTGGCGATCTTATGCTTACTGCTTACAGCGGGCACAGTAGAAACCATCAGGCTGGATTGCTATTGGGCCAAGGCTGTGGTGTCGAAGAGGCAGTAAACCGTGTGAGAGGTGTTGCTGAGGGTATCCCAACCATTAAAGCACTGCATCAGATTGCCCAGAAAAAAGCAATTAGGACACCCGTATTGGATGAATTATTTGCAATTGTTTATGAACAAAAACCAGTCAAAGAGGCTTTAGAAAGCTTGGTGTTGCGTGAAGTCTCTGGAGAGAGCTTATAAAATATTAGAGCAACTTCGGGAACTTGTCCTCTATGCTTTGTAGTCCGATGGAAGAAAGACTTTATTCACACTCAGATACGTATCCATTTCGGCAAGCCCTCTGTGTGACTGAGAGTGTACTAAACCATTTCACCCTTTGACAGATTGGCCACTTATGGCAATATCACGTTTTCGTTTAATTTAAGATTTTAGCAGTGTCAAATTCGCAAGTTTTATTTGAAGAGGCGTTAAAAGTTATTCCTGGAGGAGTTAATTCACCTGTTAGAGCTTTTCGTGCAGTAGGGGGTCAACCTTTTTTCGTCAAACGGGCAAAAGGAGCTCGGATTATTAGTGTAGATGACCGAGAGCTCATAGACTATGTTTGTACGTGGGGGCCTTCAATTTTAGGACATGCGCCAAAGCCTGTGATTGATGCGGTGCAAAGTGCTGCGAGAGATGGTGTGAGTTTTGGAACTCCAAATCCTTTCGAAGTAGATTTAGCAAAGAAAATCTGCGACTGGGTTCCAAGTCTAGATAAGGTTCGCATGTGTAATAGCGGGACTGAGGCAACCATGTCATGCGTGCGTCTGGCTCGAGGCTATACAAAACGCTCTAAAATCATAAAGTTTGCAGGATGCTATCATGGGCATGTTGATGCATTGTTGGTGAAAGCGGGTTCTGGAGCGCTCACACTAGGACATCCAGATAGTGCAGGAATAACTAAAGGGGCCGCTGAGGATACGATTATTTTACCATTTAATAAGATAGATTTATTGGAAGAAGCTTTTACAAAATGGGGAGAGGAAATAGCTGCTGTCATTTTAGAACCTATTCCTGCTAATGCTGGGCTAATTCTACCCAAAGATGGGTTTCATCAAAAATTAAGAGAATGGACTGACAAATACGGTAGTGTTTTGATCTTTGATGAAGTTATGACGGGCTTTCGCTTAGCCAAGGGAGGCGCTCAAGAACTATTAGGTATAAACCCGGATTTATCTGCGTTTGGCAAGGTAATTGGTGGAGGATTGCCTGTAGGAGCTTTTGGTGGGAAAGCAAAAATAATGGATTGCCTAGCTCCTGATGGACCTGTTTACCAAGCTGGAACATTGTCGGGAAATCCCTTAGCCATGGCAGCTGGCCTAGCTCAGCTAGAGACATTAGAATCAGAAAACGGCTATGAAAAGTTAGAGCTCATAGGACAAAAGCTCGAAGCTGGAATTCGTAATCTAATCAATCAATCTCCTTTAAATTTAGCACTTAATCGAATAGGTTCTATGTTCTGCTTGTTCTTTACTAATTGTGCGATAGACAATCTAAACGACGTGAAAGCTGCTAATCTGGATCAGTTCAAAAGCTTTTTTCACTTTATGTTAGATGCAGGAATTTATTTGCCGCCTTCTCAATTTGAGACCTGCTTTTTGGCATTAGCGCATGGAGATGATGAAATTGAGCAAACACTGAAGGCTTTAGAGGTCTCTTTATCCAAAGTAAAGTGACTCGCTGTACAATGAATTTACGCGTGATAAGAACTATGACTCGACAATACGGAGTGATCATATGTGCTTTATGGGTCCTTGCTTTCAAAAATTTTTCATATGCACAAGAGCTTATGCCGATTGAGGAAATTCGTTCAGGTATGAGTGGCAAAACGCATACAGTCATCCGAGGAAGTGAGATTATAGAGTTAGATACTGAGATTTTAGGGGTCATGTGGAATTATTTAGGACCAGATAAGCATGTGATTCTGGGACGCTTGGTAGATGAACGAACTGCTCTAAGCGGCGCCGTTCATGGAATGAGTGGTAGCCCCCTCTACATTGGAGGGAAACTAGTAGGTGCATTAGCTTATCGTGTGGGAACTTTTGAGAAAGATGGGCATTGCGGGTTTACTCCCATTAAAGACATGCTAGATGTCAATGCTTTGAAGGCAATTCCTAGAGATGTTTCTGTATTTCATACGTCAAGGTTTAATCTTATTTCTGATTTTACTCATAGCATAACAAAGCTTGATAAGCCGAAGCAGCAGCATATGGAATATCTTGGCCTGCCATTTTCTATTACGGGTTGGAAGAGTGAGTTTAATCATTTGTTAGATAAAATTTTTCCTGATATGCCACTAATGTTAGCTTCTACTGGGGGCGTTTCTTTGGAGGATGATAAGGTCCAATCCTATCCTCTAGAAGCCGGTTCTGCTCTGGCGGCAGTTTTCGTTTCTGGTGATATTACTATGGCGGGTACAGGGACGCTAACCTGGAGAAAAGGGGATAGAGTTTTAGGGTTTGGGCACCCAATGCTCGGACTTGGCGAAGTGCAGCTACCTATGGCTTCTGCTGAGATATTGAGTATTCTTCCAAGTTATTTTCGGCCGTTTAAAATTGCGAATACAGGTAAAATGAGTGGGACAATTACCCAAGACAGGACAGCAGCTATAGCTGGGAAAATTGGTAAATTACCTGAAATGGGTACTTACAAAATCAAGCGCCAGTGGAATGGAGTCTCACAAGAGACTTTAGAGGGAGGATTTGCTAAGCATCGAGCTCTTACGCCACAGTTAATTCTTATGATTATGATTCAGTCGATGATTTTAGGCGATGAGTTATCTGATGAAGTAAGCTTGCGCTTGGAAGGTAAGCTTGGTTTTAAAGACTATCCGAGTCTTATTTTAGATGGTGTTTATAGTGGCACTCGTTCGGAAAGGATGAGTGCATTATTCGATCAGGGTTTCACGATCATGAACTTGGTAAATGAATATGCGTATGAGTTAGACATTACCTCACTTGAGCTTGATGTAAAAACTCTGGAACAGGCGAGTGTCTGGGAAATTGAAAAGGTAGTCCTGGATCCACCTGTAATCAGGTCGGACCAAAAAATAGAGGCGGTTATTACATTAAGGAATTTAGCTGGCGAGCGCGAGGTGCAGCGCTTTTCCTTTGAACTTCCGGAACACATAAAAGATGGCCAGGTAGGTATTTATGTAGGAGGGGGCGATGTGCTTGAGGGCTCAGAAAAACGAAAGGGTGCCTTGTCGCTTGCTCGGGATGCCAGGGATAGGATTTATAGTTTGAATAAACAGTTTCAAGCAGATCACCTCTACCTCAGGTTGTATACAAATGATTTAGGCGCCAGGGTTCGCCAGCGGGATCAAACGGGCCTACCTTATTCTGTGTTGAGCGTTATGGGAAAGAATGCAGCTGCCAAACCTGCATTGCAGCCGCTGTCTAGAAAGGTCTGGTTTGATCAGGCTAGAAAGATTGATGGAGTCATTCGAGGTGGTAAGGTAGTAGAAGCAAAAGTCAAAAAAGGGTTATGATGAGTAAGTATTGGTTGACATTATTAGGACTAATAATAGCAGCTTCGGGTTATTGTGGTCAGACAAAGCGTGTCATTATTGACTCTTTGCAAGAATTGGCTGCAGGAAAGACGGAATCGGTTAGCTTATCGGCTGAAGGGCAGTTATCGGTGGGCCCGGACGTTAAAGAGTTAGCTGAATTTGAAGCCTCTCATCTATGGGTAGGAGCTGAGCGTAACCGTGATGAGTTTGTTATAGGTTCTGGAGAGGAAGGTATGGTTTACCTTTTGTCCAATACTGGGGAGGTGCGGGAGTTTATTAAGTTCGATGAAACAGATATTTATGCTCTAGCGGTTGACAGTAATAAAGATGTCTACGTAGCAACATCTCCTAATGGTAAGATCTTTAAGGTAAGACCCAATGGCAAATCCGAAGTATTTTTTGAAACGGGAGAGGAATATGTATGGGATATGCTGTGGAGTAAAGGTGCTCTCTATTTAGCTACTGGGCCTGAAGGTAAGATCTTTAAAGTGACGGCTAAAGGAAAGGGGGAGATTTATTATGATGCAGATGAGCCACATGTGCGATGCTTAGCGTTCGGAGCAAAAGGTGAGCTCCTTGCTGGAACTGTCGGTAAGGGTTTAGTATATCACATCTACGAGAAAGGAAAAGCGGTTGCTCTGTTCGACTCGGGAAAGACGGAAATTCGTGATGTGGCAGTAAATGAAAAGGGAGATATTTATTTTGTTGCTATTGGGGATGGAAAAGGTGATGCGCCTATTAGCAAAGTTCCAAAATCCTCTAAGACAAGTGTTATTGATATCAAAGGCGTCGAGACGGTTAGTAGCAGTGAAGTAAAAACTCAGGAGAATAGCAAAACGACTGTTACGAGTGCTAAAAAAGAAGTCACGAAGTCTATTAAAGGGGGAAGTATATTTTACGTGATGCGTTCTGATGATAAAGCTCCGCATGTTCTTTGGAAAACGAGTTTGCTTATACATAGCATGTCTCTTGTAAAGGATGGTCTTGTATTGAATGCTGGGGATCAAGGGTATCTCTATCATGCCGATCAGAATAATGTCATGTCCAGATGGGGAAGTCTTGAGTCGGGGCAAGCAACAGTCATGCTGCCTATGAGTCAAGGAGAGCTGATGGTCTTAACCAGTAATTTAGCCAAGGCTTATCTTGTAGATGTGACAGGAAACAAAGAAGGAGTCTATAGAACAAACGTGGTGGATACCAAATTATTTGCACAGTGGGGAGCTGTCCGGGCATTTGGTGAAGGTAGTTGGAAGTTAAGAACTCGTAGTGGAAATACAAGCGATCCTGATAAATCATGGTATGACTGGGAAGCCCTCAAGTCCGATAAAGTTGTAAGCCCTTCTGCGCGGTATTTACAAGTAGAGCTCAGGATCAATAGCGGCTATGTGGACCGCTTAGAGCTCTATTATCAAGTAAGTAATATAGCCCCAGAGGTTAAGAGTGTGAAAGTTCTAGAACCTAATCTTGGATACACGGCGATTGAAACACGTGCGCCTCAACTTCAACCTAAAACGGCTCAACAATTGGTTAAGGGTAGCTCCAATTTAACGCTTAATAAATCGGATAGATACTACCCGGTCGAAGAACCGGGATTGCGTACCATTGTTTGGGAAGCAGAAGATGCAAATCAGGATGAGTTGACCTATCAACTAGAAATTAAAAAGGAGAACGAAAGAGATTGGCAGTCGCTGAAAGAAGAATTGGATCAGCCTATGTATAGTTGGGATACGAGTGGCTGGCCGGATGGGGTTTATAAAGCTCGCGTGATTGCAAGTGATTTGCCGGATAACCCTCAAGATTATGCTAAGCAAGCAGAACGTGAAAGCTCAGCTTGGGAAATTGATCATACAAAGCCTGAGATCACCATTTTTAATCAAGGTGCTGATTATCTAGAATTTAAGGTGGAGGATGAAACGAGTTTGCTTGAGGCAGTAAGTGTTTCAGGTGATGGCGCTGACTATGAAGTTGTTATTCCGCGAGACGGTGTTCTAGATAGTAAAAGTGAGTCTTTTCGAGTTTCTACGAAGGATAAAGATATGATCTATATTAGAGCTAGGGACATGAGTGGAAATGTAGCCGGTCTCAGGAGATAGGGTTTTAAAAATGGATTTGAAGCCTTCGGATTATTTTGAATTAGATCATATAGATCATGTTCAACTCTTTGAATCTGCACAGTACGTCTGGGATCCTATCAAGCAAATAGCAAGCTACTTGCAGTTTAGGCTGAAGCCTAACATTGAAGCAAGCGTTATCGGAAAGCCATTCATCAGCGATGAAGTTTATGTTGGAGAGGGAACCATTATTGAGCCAGGCGCTTTCATTAGGGGACCTGCTTGGATTGGCAAGAATTGTATAGTTCGTCATGGAGCCTACATACGAGAAAATGTTATTGTAGGAAACAACTGTGTCTTAGGTAATAGCTGTGAATTCAAGAACAGTTTGCTTCTGAATCATGTAGAAGTGCCGCATTTTTCTTATGTAGGTGATTCTATACTGGGTAATAAGGCGCACCTAGGAGCCGGTGTGATATGTTCAAATCTTCGACTTGATCGAAGGGAAGTGGTCATAGGCCATGGTAATGAAAAGATCGAAACTGGATTACGAAAATTTGGTGCGATTGTTGGCGATGGTACAGAAGTGGGTTGTAACTCAGTTTTAAATCCGGGATCTATATTGGGTAAACAAACTTTAATGGCTCCTGGGACGATTTGGAAAGGGATAGCGAAAGCTAATCAGGTGATTCGATAAGTAAGGTGAGCGGTAAGAAATTTATTGTATCGTTGCACGACTATCATCAAGGTAGCCACCATGCAATCTCCGAACAGATTGAGGTCTTAAATTGCCTAGGTGTTAAAAATGTCTCTCTTTTAATCATTCCTAATTATCACCGCCAAGGTCTAATTTTTGAAGATTCTAATTCATTAGCTTTTCTAGAGCAAAGACTGGAAGCAGGAGATGATCTTGTGCTCCATGGTTTTTATCATTTGGGCAAATTAGGCAGCCAAGGCAATTTTTTTATTAAAAATTTTTACACTGCGAATGAAGGAGAGTTCTGGGATTTAACAGATCAAGAATTTTCCGAACGTCTAGAAAAGGGAATGTTTTTTTGGAAGGAAAGAAATTGGCCATTAGATGGTTTTATTGCACCCGCTTGGTTATTGCCCAAGGCTTATGACTTGCAACTAAGCAAGTTAGGTTTTCATTATACAACTCGTTTGAATAGCATTGAGCTGCTACAGAAAGGTAAGCAGATCCTCACGCAGTCTTTGTGTTATAGCTCCAGAGCAGGGTGGAGGCGCCTTATTTCAAGACAATGGAATCCGTATCTTCTGAAGCGTCTTTGGGCAAATGACGTCATTCGCCTAAGCTTACATCCTAATGATTTGGCATGGACACGGTGTCGTGCGCAAATTATTCAGATAGTTGAAATGATCTTGGCTAGAGGTTACCAACCGTTAACCTATGCGGAATATGCCAAAATGTGATTTAAATGTCCATTCGTGTTACTCAAACCGTCCTTCAGAATGGGTGCTTAGGCAACTGGGTATGCCCGAAAGCTATACTCGTCCCAAAGAGCTATACCAAAAGTTAAAAGCTAAAGGGGCTGATTATGTTACAATCACAGATCATAATACAATTGAGGGATGCTTAGATATTGTCGATCAAGCAGATGTTTTCATAAGCGAGGAGGTTACCACTTATTTTCCAGAGGATGGATGCAAAATACACCTTTTGTTATGGAATATTACTGAACAGCAGCATGCGACCGTTCAAGAAATCCGGAATAATATCTATGATTTAGTAAGCTACCTGAATCAAGCTGGTATAGCTCACGGAGTCGCTCACCCGTTGTATAGTATTAATAATAAGTTATCAGTTGAGCATTTTGAAAAACTAATCTTGCTATTTAAGGTATTTGAGGGACTCAATGGAATCAGAGAGCCTCTTGCTCAAGAAGTCACCGTAATGTGCTTAGAAGCTTTGTCTCAAGAAAGAGTAGAGCAACTAGCTCTAAAACATGAGCTTGAACCAATGGGAAAACAACCCTGGACTAAGTCATTAACTGGGGGCTCAGATGATCATGGGGGGTTATACCCGGGAGCTGCTTGGACTGAAGTCTCCGAGGCAAAGGATATCGATTCTTTTCTAGCACAAGTCATGCAAGGACATTCTCGGGCTGTGGGCTCATGTGGAGATGCCTTAAGAGTTTCCAATAGCATGTACAATGTCGTCTATACCTATGCTTCTGATAAACTGAAGTACAAAGCGCCAGTTGGGATGGACTTGCTTGGGAAGATTATGCAACGTTTTCTAGATGGGGAAAATCCTGCAAAGTTGTCCTTAGCAGAACGTATCGGTCACGTGGCAGAATTTGTTCGTTCTGGTAAAGCATTGGATCTATTAAAACCTCCTGAGGCTGATCCTTCCATCAATCGTGAAATACTGAATTATTTCTTGGATCCTAAAGTAAGCCTAGATCTGGATCGCATTATTGCTTCAGAGAAAACTCCAAGCAGACGGACATTTAAAATGGCTTCCAAGATAGCCAATGACCTTTGCTTTCGTTTGTTTAATTCTTGTTTAAAGTGCATTAATAAGAATCAGTTTGTAGAGAGCTTACAACCACTTAGCGGATTTATCCCGATCGGTTTGAGTGTTACTCCATATATCTATTCCTTCTACAGCTTGCATGGCAATAGGAGGCTGTTGGAGCGCACTGCCAAAGCTATGATGCCGGACTTACCTAAGCAGCTTCAGAATACGAAGAGAGCTTGGGTTACGGATACTTTGGAGGACGTCAATGGGGTCGCCAGAACTATACGGACCATGTGTTTGAGTGGTAAGAAACAAGGTGCTGATCTTGCTGTTGTGACGTCGCGATCAGAAATATCTATAAATGATATTCCGATTATGAATTTTGAACCAGTAGGCGAGTTTGAACTGCCAGAATATAAGCTTCAGAAATTAAGTTTTCCTCCTATTTTGGATATGATTGATTACATTGAACGGGAGAGATTTACAGAGTGTATTATCAGCACTCCTGGACCAGTGGGGCTTACAGCATTAGCTGCTGCAAAATTATTGGGCCTTAGAACATCCGGCATTTATCATACTGATTTTCCTCAATACGTAAGCATCCTAAGTGAAGATTATATGATGGAAACCTTGGCCTGGCAATTTATGCACTGGTTCTATTCACAACTCGATCTCGTTTATGTGAATTCAGAATTTTACAGGCAGTGTTGGATCGAGCGAGGCATTCCATCAAATAAGTTGAAGATTTTACCTAGAGGTCTTGACACAGAACTCTTTAACCCCAAGCACCGTAATGAAAATTATTGGAAGGCAAAAGGGGCTAATGGGCAAGTCCTTATTTATGTCGGCAGAGTCTCTAGGGAAAAGGAATTGGGCTTCTTAACAGAAGTTTACCGTGAAGTTAAGAAGACTTCTAGTCGGGTTTCTTTAGCCATTGTGGGAGAGGGGCCTTATAAGGAAGAAATGATGCAATTGTTACCCGACGCCATTTTTACAGGTATTTTGACCGGGCAAGAGTTAGGGGTTGCTTATGCCTCAGCCGATTTGTTCGTATTTCCAAGCACAACGGATACTTTTGGAAATGTTGTTATAGAGGCTATGGCAGCAGGTCTTCCTGTATTTGTTTCAGATATTGGAGGCCCCAAAGAACTGGTTGCTGAATTAGATCACTGCAAGATTTTGAAAGCTAAAGATCTCAGAGCATGGGTTGGCGCTATTTCAGAGTTCATGGACAATGGTCCGAGCCGCGAGACCCTTGATCGAACCGCTCGAAAAATGCAAAATGAACGAAGCTGGGATAGAGCTTTTGATGCTTTTTGGAAAGATGGTTTAGAGTTTATAGATTAAACCAAAGTCGTGTTACAGACACTTAAACATCTGCGCAACATCTTGGCTTCAAGAAACACATACTTTCCTAGTGGTATCATCTTCTTGATACATCTTTGTTGACTCTCTTTTGCTTGTGGCTCAAGCTTTCATGAATCTCGTTCAACTTCTGTGACATCCTCCGGTTAGATAAATCCATTTCTAGTTTTTGTAGTGATTCAAAGTCTTTTGCAAAGGTTTGTGAGTAGATGCATTAGGTGTAGTTTTTAACGGAAAAGCTTTATAAAGTCATTGACTTTTAAAACTAACTAAGTTGTTATTGTGATGTATGGCAGATATACCTGAAAAGAAACAGCCTCCAACACAACCATTGGGAAGGCAACCTGGGGGTGATTCCCAGCAAAAGCCCAAAGTCCCATTTCCTGATATTTCTAAAAAGACCGTAGCTTTAGACAGCGCTTCAAAGGCCGCGAACATAAAGAAAGAGACCATGCGGATCAGCTTGCCTCCGCGAACTGGTGCTTCTTCTGCCCCGCCTGCTGGCGCACCAAAGAGTGATCTTGTCGATAAAGCATCGATGAATGTAACTCGACCAATGGGTTCATCTTCTATTCCTGCACCACCATCTGAGGCTCCCACTGCAACTTTACCATTAAAACCTAAGGGTGAGGCACCAGATGTCGAAGCGACTGCTAAAATTCAGATCCCTGGAGCTAAACCACCTGGACTGACTGCTCCTGCACCTGGATCAGTTTCTACTGCAGTAAGGAGAACTGCTCAAGTTGAACCACCGGTGGGTAATAAGCCTCCTGCACCACCAACTATGCCCCCTCCTCCTGCTCCTCCTGCACCAACGGGCGCGGCACCAGTGCCGGTATCACCTTTACCCAAGCCACCTGTGCCACCACCGCCAGCAAGTGTAGCACCTGTACCACCTTTACCTAAGCCACCTGTCCCGCCACCAGCAGCAAGTGCAGCACCCCCCTCCCCTGCACCGCCTTTACCGAAACCACCAGCACCTCCCGTTGCTGGAGCAACACCGGCGCCTCTGCCCAAACCAACAGCATCTCCTGCAGCGAGCGCCGCAGCACCTCCTCCCGTACCGCCTTTACCCAAACCACCTATGCCACCGCCGGCAGCAGGTGCAGTACCTGCACCACCCATGCCTAAGCCCCCTGTGCCGCCGCCAGCGCCAGGTGCTGCCCCTCCCCCTCCATCTGCTAAATCACCCTCTTCTGCTAAAAGTGATGAAAGCTCATCTCTAGGTAAAACTATGGCGCTAAAGATGCCACCGGCAGCTCCTAGCAAACTTGGAGGGGCACCAACGCCCAAGCCTCCAAGTGCACCAATGGGTAAACCCCAGCAGCCTTCACCAATGCCAGCTCCTGGGGCTAGTATTCAGGCAGGAGGTCCTCTCGGACAGAAAAAATCAGCTCCTGCCCCAATGCCCAGTCCGGGTGCACAACAGCATAAAGGACCTGTTCCAGGTGCAAGTGGTGCTCCGGCAGCATCCCCCAGGAATCCTATGCCAGCACCAGCACCGCAATCAGCAACACCATCACCGGCTTCAGCTCCTATGCCGGTTGTACCGCAGCAGGCTTCAGGAGGTAATGCGACATCTGTCCTAGCTATGATATGCTCACTAGCGAGTCTTATCGTTCTAGCATTGGTCTACACAGATGTGATTTGATTGACGTTAAATAACCGCTGCTTGATAGAAATTTGGGATTTCCGAGTTGCTTTTTTTAGAAGCTGATTCAGGTTATTGATTATGGCAAGTGATAATGTAGTCGAATTAAGTTCTGATTCTTTTCAGGAAAAGGTTTTAAATAATGATGGAACTGTCTTGGTTGATTTTTGGGCAGAGTGGTGCGGTCCATGTAAGATGATAGCACCTTTATTGGACGAAGTGGCTGATGCTAACGTTGGCAAGGTAACTATCACAAAGGTAGATGTAGATAAAAATAAGGAGTTAGCCTCTCAATATGATGTGCGTGCAATACCAACCATGCTAATTTTTGAAGGAGGCGAGTTAAAGGATAAGCTGGTGGGTATGACTTCAAAAGCTAATCTGGAAGAAAAGCTAGGTCTTTCTTAGATTTTTCCTCCTTTGTGATTCTAATTCAAGTAGTTTTGTAGATAGCTTTTGCAGGTGCTGCAAGTTTCCACTGTAATAGGTGCAGTCCAGTAGGTTAATAAGACCTTGCTTAATATAAGATAAATACTCAGCTTTATGCTTTTTAAGTCCTAAGAATCCGTAAGCACCCAAAGCTTGCATGAGGCGTTGAGCAGATGCTTCATAAAAACTTAGAAGAAAATTTTCCCAAGTTGGAATGGATGTTATTGGATCATGTCTAAGTTGATCATAATAATATTCGAGTAGATCGATTCTCTCTTTGTGTTTGAAGTCAACATAAGGATCATAAAGTAATGAGCCTAGGTCGTAGTAGGCAGAACCACCTCTAATGCCTTGGAAATCTATGAGGTAGGTCGAGTCATCACTGAGCATGATATTCTGCGATTGAAAGTCTCGATGAATGAGGCAGGTAGGTGTTTGCATTAGCCTTTCCTCTAACCTGCCTAATTCTTCTCCAAGTTTCATAGCCTCGTGTTCATTGAGTTCTATTTCGAAATATGCGTTGATGAGGTTTTCTAAAAAGTAATGGTGCTCCCATTCATACAAGCCAACATTGAAACTAGGTAAGGTAATTAAATCCGTTTTTCGCGCGAGCGGTAGCCCCTTGTGATGAAGAATATTCACTTGCTTTAGTGCTTTACGGTAAAACTCACGACGTATTATCCAGTCTTCATCTCGAATGGAGTAGAGATCACTCTGTCCAACATCCTCCATCCAGATAATTTTATTCCTCTCATCATGTTCAAAGATAAGCGGGACTTGAATATTTAGCTTTTTAAGAAAACGGGCAATATCTGCGTAGAGACTATTTTCTTTTTTTTGGTCATTGTACAGAAGGACTATAAATGAGGGGTGTGATCGCGTATGAAACCTGTAAAAGAAACGATCAGAGCCTCCTTGAACAATAGGGGTAACTGTAAACTGTGCGTCAGGACTCAAGCCTAAGGCTCTACGAGTACTCTCAAAAAGTTCATTTTTATTTGGAATCATGAGGAGCCTGTTTTTCGTATGCTTTTTGAATGCGGTTAAACTCGTCGTGAGTACCTATGTCGGACCAATGGCCCTCATCAATGAGTAAGGAGTTAATACTTTCTTTTTTGCGTAGCATGTCAAGGAATGTTGAGATAACTGAGATTTTAGTATTGGGTGGGATTCGATTTAAGAATGATGTTTGGACCACATAAATAGAGGCAAATAAGCAATCTCGGGCAGACGGGCGTTTAAGTTCATGACGGATATCAACAATCTGTCCATTTTCATCAGTATTGACATGGAGTGGTCCATTCTTAGATCTTAGAGCAAG
Organism: Verrucomicrobiota bacterium; assembly: GCA_039192515.1. NCBI lineage: Bacteria > Pseudomonadati > Verrucomicrobiota > Verrucomicrobiota bacterium. The sequence continues at coordinate 39,768 of JBCCXA010000012.1, forward strand.
CGTGACCTCTGAAGATTTCATGAAATGGTGATGCAAAAGCTTTTCAATAGGGAGGTTGGTCATAATATCTCCATTATAGACTATTAAATTCTCATCTTCTTGAACGAGGTCTATAATATTACGAACACCTCCACCTGTATCTAAAATCTCGGGATGCTCATGGCGGAAAATAAGAGGGATACCTTTCCACTCTCTTTCCGGAAAAGTTTGATCATAGATATGATGTAGATGATGTGTATTGATAATTATTCGTTGAATGCCTGTTTGAATAAGGTGGTCAAAAACATAAGTAATGATGGGACGTCCACCAATTCTAAGGAGTGGTTTCGGACATTGATTGGTTAGAGGTTTGAGGCGCGTTCCAAATCCTGCACCCAGGATAAAGGCTGTCGTGACTTTTTTCACTGGATGGAGATAATGGGGGAGATGAATTCATTTTTAAAGCTCTCTTTGTATCTAGTCCACATTGTCTTTTTAGCAGATTTCATAGCATCCTATGCATATGGAGCTCCTACAAAATCCAAGATATCACTTGATGATGAAGATGCCATGCGTATTGGAAAAATGATATGGAAGAACGAATGCGGAGGAACGATCTCTGGTCTAACCATGTGGAATCCAGGGGAAGAATTCCCTTCGTTAGGTATAGGACATTTTATTTGGTATCCAGTGGGTTATGAAGGCCCATTTGATGAAAGCTTTCCTAAACTCATAGCTTTTATGAAAGAAGAGGGGGTAGAAGTGCCTCAATGGCTTGTTGATCAAGTCGAGAAAAAAGGTGGTTCTCCGTGGTTGAGTCGAGATGCCTTTGAAAAGTCGAAAGATGGTAGTGAAATGACTCAACTGAGGCTTTTTCTTAAAGAAACGATACCTGTCCAAGCGCGCTATACGGCAAGAAGATCTGAACAAGCTCTAGGCAAGATAACAAAAGGGCTATCTCCTCAGAGGACTCGCAGGGTCCGTGATCAATTTTACCGTGTAGCAGGTCATCCACATGGTATTTATGCGCTTGTTGATTATGTGAACTTTAAGGGTGAAGGAATTAGAGAATCCGAACGATATGCAGGGAAGGGCTGGGGACTGCTACAAGTCTTAGAGGAGATGAAAGGGGAAGAGGAAGGTCTTGCTGCCTTGGATGCTTTTGCTGATGCGGCTATTTTTGTTCTAAACAGAAGAATCCAAAACTCGGATCCCAAGCGGGGAGAAAAAAGGTGGAAGTTAGGCTGGGAAAACCGTTGCAATAGCTACCGGGTTAGCAAATAACTTCTAGAAGTATTACTTTTCAATATTATTTAAAACTCTAAGTTAAAAGCGAATGGTGTCATGGAAGTTGAACGAGAGGCGTAAAAACTTCAGCTACAAGAAAAAGGGAGTCGACGAAAATGTATCAATAAGGTGATCCCTTAGGGAGACTCTATGTTTCCTGGAGAGAAGATTTTTAGGCCTCAATGACATCATTTAAATTAAAATAAGTTTATTCCGGCAATTCATGAAAAAAGTAGAAAGTATTTTTGCTATTTCAAGCTAATGAAAATCATTATTTCTGGATTAGGTGAAGTCGGCTTTCATTTAGGAGAACTCCTCATTGCACGAGGCCATGAACTTGTGATGATCGATTCAGATGAAGAAACTGCCAGTCGACTAGAGGATCAACTAGATGGAGTTGTGATTACTGGTTCAGCATCCTCTGTGGAAGTGTTGCGTAAAGCGGGGGTTAAAAATTGTGATTTCTTTTTGGCTCTGACTTCTCAAGATGAAATTAATCTTGTTGCTAGTTCATTAGCTAAAAAGCTTGGAGCCAAAAATGTTATTGCTCGGTGCCATTCTAACTTGCAACGAGAGCATAAAAGTTTTTCCTATGGGAAACACTTTGGAATTGACTACTTTGTAAGTCCGGAAAGGTTGGTTGCTGCGAGGTTAGCAAAGGAGATCCGTACACCAATTACTCCCGTATTAGACCAATTTGCTCGAGGTGCGATAGAAGTACTTCAAGTTCATGTTGATGAAAAATCTCCTGCCGCAGGCAAAGCTTTGATGGATATTTCTTTCCCCCCTCGTATGCGAGTTGGGCTTTTGCGTCGTGATCCTGAAATTGTGATTCCTCGCGCTTCTACGATATTGGAAGTTGGGGATGAGATCATACTGATTGGAGCTCCGCAAGCCCTTAAACAGGCTGCAGAATATGTAGAACATAATAATAAGAAAAAGCGCATTAGGATAGCTATTTACGGAGCAGATGATGTAGGTATTGGATTATTAGAATATTTTAATCCTGTCGAGTCGGATATAAAGCTTATCGAGCCAAGCGAGGATAAATGCAAGACGGTATGCGAGTTATTTCCTTGGGTAAAAGTGGTTCAAGGTCATGCGACTCGTTCACGTTTAATGCGAGAGGAAAACTTAGTAGAAGCAGATGTATTTGTAGCTGCTACACGAGATGATGAAGATAATGTGGTCTCATGTCTGCAAGCAGCAAAGTTAGGTGTGAAACCTATTTTATTGACTATACATCGCCCAGATTACGCGGGAATCTTTTTAGATTTTGGAGATTTTCTGGGAGTTACTACAACGGTCAGCCCAAGAGTTGTAGCCGGTGAGGAACTATTACCTTATGTAACGACTGAGCCATATGTGCAGCTTTGGAGTATGAAAAATAAAGCTGAGATCATTCAACTGAAACTTGATAGAGAGGAGTCTGAGCTTTTCGGTAAACGAATCAGTGACTTGGCATGGCCGGCAGGTGCTTTATTGTTGGGGATCGAGCGAGCAGATGGCACCATTGTTCCAACAGCTTCAGATACTATCCAGAGAAACGATTCATTGCTTGTCATTAATATGGTCTCCGAACGAATTAAAGTGTTGAATCTCTTTGAGTCTGCCATGTGAATCTTAGATTTGTTTCATTAATTTTAGGAGGAGTGCTAATCATTGAAAGCATGATGATGGTAGTCTGTTGCCTCTTCTCATGGTTTTGGGAACGGGAAACAAGCCCTGAGTCTTTTCCAGCATGGATAGCGAGTGTCTTGATCATTTTATTGTTTGCTATTTTTTTTGCACTTGTAGGGCGTAATGCAGATCGAGAGAATATTTTCCGACGAGAAGCACTGGCTGTTGTGGGCTTGAGCTGGCTATTGTGCGGTGTCTTTGGAGCCATTCCATTTATTTTAGGGCCGACACATATGCCATGGTGGGATGCATTTTTTGAGTCTTTCTCAGGCTTTACCACAACAGGTTCTACTGTTGTTCAACATTTGGAAAAACTACCGGAGTCTTATCTATTATGGCGAAGTCTCATGCAATGGATGGGTGGTATGGGAGTAGTGGTGCTATTTGTGGCGCTATTAGGTTTTTTAGGAGTAGGCGGCAAAGCATTATTCCAAGGTGAGACTAGTGGACTTGCAGAAGGTGATTTAAAACCTAGGATTCAATCTCTAAGCCTCAGCTATCTGATTATTTACCTTTCTTTAACTGGAGTCGCGGCATTGGGTTTACTCATTTTTGGGATGTCCTTCTTCGATGCTGTTAATCATGCAATGACTGCTATTGCCACCGGGGGCTTTAGTCCCAAGGACACTAGCATTGCTTATTATGAAAGCGTTTTTATACAACTATGGTTAGTTGTCATTATGTTAGCTGGGGGAGTGGCATTCCCAATTCATTATAAAATACTTGTTCTTAAACAGATTGGAGTATTGAGGCGTAATGAAGAGACTCGTATCTATTTTATGGTCATAGGAGTAGCTATCATTTTGGTGACTTCGGACTTGCTGGTAACTAGACACTACCAATGGTCTCAATTTGGTAATGCTTTGATGGACTCTATTTTTTCGGTTGTTTCTGTAGGCACAACGACAGGTTATGTTACGGCAGATTTTGCTAGTTGGCCACCTTTTGCTCAGGTAGTCCTGCTATTATTAATGGTGATGGGAGGTTGTGCTGGTTCAACTTCTGGCGGTGTGAAAGCTGCACGCATGATTGTTTTTACTAAAGAAATTTTTCATCAGCTGCGCTTAGTTTACAGGCCGCGTTTGATACAACGCATTAGGCTAAATGGCAGAATACTAGAAGATTCATTGGTTTCTGCGGTGACTTTTTACTTTGCATTGTATCTCATGATTTTTATATCTGGGATTGTCATTTTAGCATTACTTGAGCCAAAGTTAGAAATTGATTCGACAGTATCGGCGGTTTTCGCCTGCTTAAATAATATCGGTCCCGGCCTTGACCAAATTGGTCCAACTGAAAATTTTTCTTTTTTTAATCCAGCTAGTAAAATGTGGCTCTCACTTTTGATGTTGTTAGGAAGGTTAGAACTGTATGCAGTCTTGCTCCTCTTTGTTCCGGGGTTTTGGAAAAAGTATTAATTTGATTTAACCTGGATTGTATAGATAGGGATTAAGGGAAATGTGTAAAAGCTTGAGCCATAAGGAAAGAGAGTTGGCGAAGATTTTTTAAGAAGGGATACTTAGAGTGAACTCTACGTATCTTTGTACACGATCTTACACAGATCTTTATGTCTTTATTGGATGATGTGGTTTAACTCTCTTAATTCGATTGATTAACAGTCGAAGGGTATACAGAGTGAGTTTTGCATATGCTTTTGAATTTTAAGAAAAGAAGAGGTATCAGCTTAGCAATCATCTGCATGGTATGCCTGGCTCCTGTTTTCTTGGTTGTTACTATTGAGTTAATAGGTCTGGGCAAATTTCCTCCTTTTATCCAAAGAGCTCATAGCTATGTCAATAACACTTTTTACCTAGGAGAATTAAATATCCGAGACAATTTAGCATGGCATGGCAAAAAAGCTCCTATTGATGATGATCTTGTTTATTTAGCAGTAGATAATGCATCCATCGTTCTTGACCACTTATGGGAGGAAGATTTCGAAGCCTCTGAAGCATTACGTTTAATGAAATCTGGTTGGCCTTATCCACGCTCGGTTTATGCCTATATACTAGATCGGTTATTTGATGCAGGCGCTAAAGTTGTGATCTTGGATTTTTTATTTTTAACACCCACTGAAAATGATTTTATTCTTAAGGCAAGCTTAGATAAATATAGAGATAAAGTTGTAGTTGGAGCAAACTATAGCAATGCAACACTTCCTAATGGTAATGTTGTGATCAAATTAGATATTCCCTACGAAACAATTATTACTCAAAAAGATCCCTTAGATAAGCGCATAGCCTATGTAAATTTTCCTAATGACGAAGATGATATTATAAGAAATCTTGATTTCTATAAAGCTAACAATACCACATCTATTACTGCGCGAGCTTTAGAAATTCTCGGGGAAGATCAATATATTCATGGGATTGAGAAGCGGCAAATCATACGCTTTGGAGAAAAGGCAGGAGCAGGCTATTTACCTCATTCAGTAGCTAATATATTTGTAGATTCTTATTGGGAGAATAACTATCAGAATGGAGATTTTTTTAAAAATAAAATTATCTTATTGGGGCCTTATGGTAATTGGTCGCAGGATTATCATATGACTCCAGTGGGTAATATGCCAGGGCCTGAGCTACACCTTAATGCTTTAGCAGCCGCTAGGCACGCTCATTTTATATCAGAGACTCCTATTTGGATGCAGTGTATCATAGTTCTCCTAAGCGCATTGCTTGCTTGGATCTTATCCATTTCTATGAGGCAACCTCTTTTCAGGGCTGTTCTAATTCTGTTAACGAATGGATTATTTCTTGGCTTATTGTTCTATCTTTATAATGCATATAGTTTCTATCTTATCGCATTTGCTCCTTTGTTCGTCTTCAATTCAGGAAGCATATTCAGCTTGGCTCTTGAATATGCTTTTGATTGGATGGAAAAAAATCGGGTAAGATCTATGTTAGATACATATGTCTCAAAAAATGTGGTCAAGCAAATTCTCGATAGCCCCGATGCTTATATGGAATCTTTAGGAGGGGTTCGTAAGCCAGTAACTGTTTTTTTCTCAGATGTTCGCGGCTTCACAACCATGACAGAGGCTGTATCTGACTCCCAACAATTTGTCACACAGCTCAATGAGTACTTCACGGCGATGGTTGATTGCGTATTTGATCATAATGGGACCTTGGATAAATTTATTGGTGACGCCATTATGGCTGTCTGGGGTAACACCACAAGTGAAGGTATAGAGCTAGATGCTAAAAATGGAGTGAAAGCATCACTGGCTATGTTAAACGAGCTAGATCGTCTTAATGCAGATTGGCAAAGACGGGGAATGATTCCATTTAAGATTGGTATGGGGCTTAATTACGGTGAGGTCATAGTCGGCAATATGGGGTCTTTGAAGAAGAAAGAGTTTACTGTCATCGGCGATGCAGTGAATTTAGCATCCCGCTTGGAGGGTGTCACAAAGACATACGGGATTGAGTTTTGCATGGGAGAGAGTATTGCAGAGTTAGTGAAGGATGAATTTATTATACAGACGGTTGATCTTATCAAAGTCAAAGGTAAGACAAAGCCCGTGGAAGTATTCACGGTGCATAGTGAAAAAGTTAATATTGATCAAGAAGCCTACACGTGGTTAGAGCATTTTGAGAAAGGAATAATTCTTTATAGAAATAAGAGCTTTGTTAAGGCTGAAGAGAGTTTCAATCTAGCATACAGCCTAAACCCTGAAGATAGTCTGTGCAGTTTATATGTTAAGAGAAGCCAAGACTGTCAGTTCTCACCACCACCTGAAGAATGGGATGGGGTCTATGAAATGAAAACTAAATAATATAAAACTTACCAGGACTACTACTAACGATGATCTTTTATGCTCTCTAATAACATATTGAGAGAGCCTTTGATTTGAGCCAAATCACTCTCAGTAAAAAGTGTTCTAAGTTTCTCTTGAGTTTCCTTCCAATGATTTAAAGCTTCATCTGTCTTTATCTTTCCTTTTTCACTTAATGATATAAAGCGAGTGCGCTGGTCCGATCCTGGTTGGATTTCAAGATAGTTCTCTCTTACAAGCGGTTTTAGGTTTCTGCTCAGAGCGGTGGGATCAATCCATAGTTCTTCTGCAAGTTTACCAATAGTAATGGAACCTTTTTGTGATAGTGCTAATAAAATAGTAAATTGCGTGGAACGTAATTTTGAGCGTTTTAGTGAATCATCACAAATTTGTGTAATGGCTCGGCTAGCTTTTCTTATGCCAAAGCAAATACAATCGTTTATGTCTAATGGTTCAATTTCTCCAGCGGCGATGGGAGATTCTGTCAATGTGTTATCATTAATATTACTCATAAAGTAACCCTCCTGTTTTAATATGTAGTTACATTATTGGTAAAATGTAAAAAATCTAATTAAGAGTATATACTTTGATTTATAATCAAAACAGCAGCAGTAACTTATGAAGAAAAATCTTTTTCTAGATTCAACAAAGATTTGGGTATTTTCTGATAATATCGTTGGCGAATTTTCTGTATAGATTGAGTGCCATTGTCTAATCCTAGGGCCATGTATAAGTGTCTCTCATACCGGTGAAGAATTTGTTTGGAAGGTGCTTTTTTATCTAGATATTCAATTGCTTTTGTAAACAGATCATAGAGTTCCGGTACCGGGGTTTGTTGCTCTACAAGGTGATTGATTAATTCGAAATAAACAGTTGCGGCTAAAAGATGTTGATAGCTCTTAGAGACATGTTTATTTTGATTTATTAGTTCGATGTCGATTAGTTGATGCAAATAAGGCGAGTTATCATGTGTACTGGATCTGAAAGTGAGTAAAGCTTCATAAAAGAGGTCTGTTTTAGAGTAGAGCTTTTGCTTAGATCGGCGGGCTCCCTTAGCTATTGTTGATATGATACCATGCCTTTTTGTAATCCAAGTTATAATGAGACTAGTCTCGGAATAGTTAAGGCTCTTTACAATAAATCCTTTATCTTGAAGGTCGGGCATGGCTAAGTTATCACGAACATAGAGTCGTCATGACATAAGTGCATCATATTTTATATCTTTCGATGAGTTTACCCGTAAATGCTAAAGGTCCAGAAATATTAAAGGGGCTAAAAGAGAAAAAGAGAGTCATCCTAATGGCTCCAACCGGTTCGGGAAAGTCTACACAGATTCCACAAATTTTAGTCAAAGCAGGTTATGCCAAACAAGGGAAAATTCTAGTTCTGCAACCTAGACGTCTAGCTGCTCGAATGTTGGCGCGTCGTGTTGCCGAAGAAATGGGGCTCACGCTGGGAAAGGAGGTGGGCTATCAAGTTCGCTTTGAAAATTGCACGAGAGAATGGACTTCAATCGTCTTTATGACTGAGGCGATTCTACTGCGCACAATACTTCGGAATCCGAAATTAGAAGGTATCTCGGCTATAGTCTTTGACGAGTTCCATGAGCGACATCTAGAAGGAGATGTCCTTCTAGCTTGGGCACTGTATTTACAAGTTTCAAAAGGACAAGATGTAAAAATAGTGGTCATGTCTGCAACTTTGGACTCAGACCGTTTAGAAAAGTTTCTTCAACCTGTTCAGTTGGTTCAATCAGAGACTCGCCAATATGATGTATCGATTAGGTATGAAGGTAATGCAAAAAGTGGTCGGCATACTTTGAGATCGAGAGGGCGTGAAGAGCCTATCTGGGAGCGCGCTGCTGGAGTTGTTAAAAGAGTGATTCGAGAAAAAGTAGATGGCGATATATTAATTTTCATGCCTGGAGGTATAGAAATTCGAAGAACCATTAAGTGTTTAGAAGGCTATAACTTTGGAGAGCGAGTAGTTGTCTTGCCATTGCATGGTGAATTGCCCCCTGATAAACAAGATGAGGCTTTGTTACCGCGCCAGCAGAGACGCATTATTGTATCGACAAATGTTGCAGAGACATCCTTGACCATTGAAGGGGTGACCATTGTGATTGATAGCGGGCTTGCGCGTGTCAATCGATTTGACCCGAGTCGCGGGATCAACTCATTGACCGTTGAGAAGATCAGCCAATCCTCAGCTGCCCAAAGAGCGGGTAGGGCAGGGCGTATTGCTCCGGGTAGGTGCTATCGGCTTTGGTCTAGGTTTGAGCAAGAACATCTCCCGCAAACCGAACTGCCTGAAATCATGAGGATTGATTTGGCGGAGATTCTATTAACGTTGAAAGGCTTTGGCGTGGAAGATTTTAAAAGCTTCCCATGGTTTGAAATGCCTAGCCAAAGTTTATTGGATCAGGCCTTGGTAGTATTAAAAGATTTGGGAGCTTTAGTTGGTGAGACTGAAATGCTTAGTGATGAAGGCAGGCGTATGCTTAGCTTCCCCTTGCATCCTAGATTTTCTCGTATGTTGCTTGAAGCTGAGCGTCGGAATTGTATTCAAGGAGCTTGTTTAGCTGCGGCTTTGTTGCAGGGAAGAGATATTTTCTTACGAAAGGTTGATAGAAAAGTTCAACAGAAAAGAGAATCTTTATTTGGTGAAATCAGTGATTCGGATCTCTTGTTACAAATGCATGCCTGGAATTGGACCAAGCAAAAAGGGTTTGATCGACATGATTGTGATTCCATAGGTGTCCATGGGCTTTCAGCTTTGGAAGTAGATAAAAGTTTCCAGCAGCTATTGAATCTCTCAAAAGAAATGAATTTGTTTCCCAAGAATAATCAAGCTACCAGACAAGAAAATATTTCCAGCTTGCTACAGTGCTTTCTTGTGGCCTTTTCCGATCAAGTGGCATGTAGGTTAGACGGTGGGTCTATGCGTTGTGAAATGGTTCATAGGCGCACAGGCGAAATTTCACGTAACTCTGTCGTCAGGAATAGTAAAATCGTAATAGCTGTGCGTGTAAGGGAAACGGATAGCTTTACTGCTGGAAAAGGTGTGCAAACATTTTTAGAGCAAGTAAGTCGAGTGGATGAAGTATGGCTTAGGGAACTCTTTCCAAATGATTTTGCAGAAAAGAATGAATTAGCTTTTGATAAACAAAATAGACGAATTGTAGTTCTTCAAGGTCAGATTTTTCGAGATCTTACGTTACACCTAGTTAAAAAAGATGCCCTGCCAGGTGTAGAATCTAGTGGACTTTTGGCACAAGAAATTGCAAAAGGCAATCTTGTGCTAAAGCATTGGAACTACGAGGTAGAACAATGGATTTTGAGACTCAATCAGTTGGCTCAATGGTGTCCGGAATTAGAATTACCTATGATTAACCAGGAAGATAAGAGATTATTACTTGAGCAAATATGTGAAGGAGCAATTAGCTATAAGCAAATCAAGGAAAGAGCTGTTATGCCAATAGTTCAAAAATGGCTCTCTCAACAGCAGTTGTCTGCCTTACAGCAGCACGCACCTGAACGCATCAAAATTCATGATAAGAGATCGGCTAAGGTGGAGTATCATCCCGAAAAAGCTCCTACTATTCGTGTAAAGATTCAAGATCTCTATGATGCGCCTGTCAATTACCCTATTGCTATGGATAGAGTAAAATGTTGCGTTGAGGTGCTAGCGCCGAATATGAGACCAGTTCAAATATCAGATGATCTAGAATCCTTTTGGGAAGAGGGGTATGAAAAGATCAAATTGGAATTGAGGCGTCGCTACCCCAAGCATGAATGGAGATAGGATCTAGGATTACCTTTGCTTTCTCCAAAAATTTAGCTGTTTGCAAACCCTCGTTTTAAAACCGGATTGATGTAATGGGAGTTGCACAAAATCTATAAGAGCCTGAGCCACAAGGAAAAGAGAGTCGACAAAGATGGATCCATGGCAACGTCTAAGTTTGTCTCTTAAGAATAAGCGAAGTTGAAATTATTAAAAATGTAAAGTGTCAATCCAGATGGAGTAAGGCCGTAGGTATCAAAAGAGCCTATGGGCATATTCTAAGGAAACTCTAATCGCTCAAGCTATTCAGGATGGCTAGTTGTTGTAAATGCATTGATTAGAATAGAGTGCTATCAGTGTGGAAAAGTTCCATGCCGCAACTTATCCGGTCATTTATCTTAGGATTTAGCAACAGTTCTGAGGGGTGCAGGAGACCTTACGGCATAGCCAGAAATTGCGACCATGGCCAGTCACCAAAAAGGCCCCCCCCAGGGTATTGATTAAAGCGTGTAAGGAAATAGCATTATCTTTGAAAATGGTCTCTGCCGACATTTGATTTGCTGGCCCTGAACAAACGTGGCAACTAGCGCATGCTGATGTAAACCCTGTTACTTCCCTCGTAAGCGCGGTGATGAGTAAACAGATGCCAATTGTAGCAAATGCGATCACCCATCTATCCTTGTGTTTTCTGCAGCCCATGAAAATAGCTAAACTAGTAGTTGGAATGACCAAAAAGAGCATCCATAAATGAAATTGCTCGTGCACCCAGAAAGTCGAAGCTACGATCGGTAATATTACTAGTATAACTGGTGTAATCAGACAGTGCACAGCACAAATAAGTGACATAGTGATCGCTGCTCGGTCAAGCCAGCTATGGTGCTCACTAAAAGTTCTAAAAAAATTCGAGTCCATGTTCTTATTGATAATCATTTATTAATAAAACCAGTGTTTCGTCAACACTATACTAGGCCATTTTCACTGAGATTTGATCTAGTGAAGCGACCTTGTATCTGGTTAATTTCAACTAAGCCACTGATATCCCCTGTTTCTTAGGTGATGGCGAAATGGGTTTTCTATAGAACAACAAAAAATCTCGATGAAACTGTTTTACTAGTTTTCGAACTCACTTCGCTCTTTCATAGCGACTCTTCTATGCTCAAGCGGATATAAAATGCAGCTTTTTTTTTAAATATTTAATTTGCATTCTAATCCAAGATCAGTAACTTGAGAGGTGTTCTACATAAAAGGTAGGAATAAGTTTGTTTAATGGGTGATTGTGTAAATTGTAGCCTTTTGAAGGATATAATTTGAAGTATTTGGGAACTAAAAAACTAAAACTCAAACCATATATATTTGAAAACTATTATGAATCAGAGCACTTTACTAAACAAGATATATCTTTTAATAGCCGTATATTTAACTCATGCTTCTTATACCAGTGCAGCAGTGATCCTTGATTTCACCAGCCGAGGGCTGAATCTTAGTACCTCAGATGTTACTGTTGATGTCACAAACAATAGCGTGTCTGCTACTGGCACAAAAGACCCTTTCTTATCAGGCGGATTTTCATCTATCTTAGCATCCGGGACGTTTGATCTTAAGATCTCAGCTTTGAGCTCGGAAGGCGGAATCAATAATTTTAATCCAGTAGATTGGAGCGGTATTAATGATATCTCTACTTCATTGATTGCCACAAACGCTAGAGGTTGGGGAGTTAAGGATTCTGAACTGGGTGGTGTGTCCAGGATAGATCAAGGTGAGGCGATCTTTTTCGAATTTGATTTTAGTGGATTAACACTAGGTGCAAATGATCTGGTTGTGTTGAGCGGGCTAAGCGGTGGTGAAAATTATGCGATTCATAAACAAATAAGTCCGACTTTGGGTTTAGAAATTGCCTCTGTTACTGAAGAAGGTTCAGTAATTTTGGATGAAGTAGTCCAAGATGGTGATCTTTTTGCGTTGAGTTCTACAGGTAATCGCAGAAAATTTCTTGAAACATTGACTATAGATATCGTAACGATACCTGAGCCCTCTACATACACACTGATCATTCTGGGTGTTGGGGCATTAGTTATATTAAGATATCGCTTGGCCTCGCGTGGCCGCAACTAATCATTCAAGTTATAATCGCCTCTCCTGCTCGTGTCTAAGGAATTCTTGGGTGTGGACTTATGATTATGTATCACTTTTCAGCATCACTATATGACGGAATCCTATTTATGAAAGAGGATTTGGCACGCTAACTAAGACTAGACGAGGAATATTGGGAGAGCTTTCATCACTAGTTTTGGCTGTCTCGTTTGCTTGAATGGTTAGCCCTTCCTTCTAGAGAATTTTTGAAGTATACCTAAATATCGGTGTCATGTCATACCCTGGTTCAACCGGGGGATCCAAGTATTCATAGACTTTTCGCCGAATTGATCTCCTGATATCAAGCATTGATTCAAGTACCATCTGGCTACACATAGATCTCCAGTGGCTTTCTAGGCAGTAAAAAGAAAGGTGGGATGAGGCACAATTGTCTATTAATTAGAAAACGCTCTAGATGGATATGAAAGCATCTATTCGTTTAATTTAAGTATTGTAAAAATCAAAGTGTCTTGAATATACAAGAAAATAACCCAAATGTAGACTTTAAGTGACTAAAAAGGTAGTTAGACTATTGGATCTAACACTTAACATTGATAAATAAATATGGAATATTTTAAAGACGTACCTGTAATACCTTACGAAGGATCTGATTCAAAAAATCCCTTAGCTTTCAAGCATTATAACGCAGATGAGGTCATTGATGGCAAAAGCATGTCCGAGCACCTTCGCTTTGCGGCGCCTTATTGGCATGTGATGCGTAATCCTTTGGCAGACCCATTTGGCCAAGGAACAGCGTTAATGCCCTGGGATGATCAGTCTGATTCTTTAGAAAATGCACTTACTCGAGTGGATGTTTTCTTCGAATTTCTTGAGAAAATTGGAATAGATTATTATTGCTGGCACGACCGCGATATTGCGCCAGAGATGAATGATCTTGGAAAATCTAATGAACTCTTAGACGCAGTTGTAGCAAAGCTCAAAGAAAAACAAAAAGAGACTGGTAAGAAACTACTTTGGGGAACTGCCTGTTTGTTTGCCCATCCACGCTACGCTCAAGGAGCTGCGACTTCTCCAAACTTCGATGTTTATGCATACGCTGCAGCTCAAGTGAAGAAAGCCATTGAAGCAACTAAAGAGTTAAACGGCTTAGGATACACTTTTTGGGGAGGCCGTGAAGGTTATGGATCTTTGATTAACACCAACATGAAGCGAGAATTAGATCACCTTGGAGCCTTCCTACATATGGCGGTAGATCACGCCAAGAAGATAGGATTCACAGCACCTTTTTACATAGAGCCTAAGCCTAAAGAACCCAGCACTCACCAATATGATAGTGATTCTGCAGCATGCCTCAATTTCTTACGTGAGTATGGGCTCATGGATTATTTCAAACTCAATATTGAAACGAACCATGCGGAGCTGGCGGGCCACACTGTAGAGCACGATCTAACTGTTGCTGCTAATGCTGGGATGCTTGGTAGTATCGATGCGAATAGGGGAGATCAATTAATTGGTTGGGACACGGATCAATTTCCTACCAATATTTACCAAACTACTCAAGTCATGTTAATAGTTCTAGAAATGGGTGGTTTTGTCACAGGTGGTCTTAATTTTGACGCGAAAAGACGCAGAGAATCTCATGAACCGGTGGACTTATTCCATGCTCATATTGGAGGAATGGATGCTTTTGCTCGAGGTCTTAAGATTGCATCAGCTATTCGAGCTGATGGGCGTCTAGGGAAATTTATCAAAGAACGCTATGCGTCCTTTGATACTGCAGCTGGCACGATGATTGAAGAAGGTAAAAGTAGTTTCGAAGAGCTAGAGAAATATGCCCTACAGAGTGGAGAGCCTACAATAGCCTCCGGACGCCAGGAAATGCTCGAGAATCTTATAAACGAATTCATTTAATGGGAATTATCGTAGAAGTTGAAGGAGATGCGTAGATCTTTAAGTCCCTACTGCATCGTTCGGGCCTTGTCTTTTGTATAAAGATATGAGATGTAGGATCGACTTTTCCTATGCTTATTGCTGGCTTTGGCACCAATTTTTCCACATTTCGCTATAGACTTTGCTTATTTCTCTGGTAAAAAGCTGGCCATCTATTAGAGGAGAGTTCTGAACTTCTTGGCGTAACTCTTGACGAGTCTTTTGAAGTATTTGTTTATCCTTAGCTAATTTTAAGGCAATACGAATGTACTCTTGATAGCTATCAGCAATCCACTCAGTTCTCTCAAGATAATTGTAAATACTAACTCCATGGCGTTCCCCGCCATTTTTCCCCGAGATGGTAATGACGGGAACTCCCATCCAAAGTGCTTCTACACTAGAGAAAAAACCTGTATAGGGAAATGGGTCAAGGGCAATATCAACGTGATGATGTAATAGCAAAAAGTTTTCTCGATCACACAGCGGAGCGGGCTGGATACGATCCGGAGATATGCTGTATTTTAGAAATCTTCTATGGAGAGCTTCTGTAACATCCTCTCCTTCAGCTACAAGCAAGAGGAGCTTACTATCAGGAAGGGCGTTAAGAATAAGGCTCCAAGTTTTAACTGCGAGCTCAGAGACTTTGACATAATTATTTAAGCATCCAAAGGTAATATGTCCATTCTCTAGAAAAGGAGCTGCTGCTACTGGTGGGCTATTTTCGGGTGGATTATACAGTATGCCTGGGCTATCTAGTCGGATAATTTTTTCCGAGTGATAATCATCAGTAAGCCCTGGTGGATCTAAATAAAAATCTGAAATTCTATAATCCATAGCACTTAAACCCGTAGTATTAGGAAATCCTGTTTGAGTGACTTGTATAGGGGCAGGCCTCTGGGCAAAAGCCATCAATCGATTACCATTCATATGTCCAACCATGTCAACAAGGATATCTATTTTTTCTTGGTGTATTTTCTCTGCTAGTGCATCGTTGGTCAAATCAAAGACATCATACCATTTGTCTACAAGCGATCGTATTTCTTCGCTGTGCTGGTCTTTTGAATTATGATTATAGTAGCAAGTAATTTGAAACCTATTACGGTCATAATGTTTAAAGAATGGTTGTATGATGTGACCTACAACATGATTTCGGAGGTCTGGTGAGACAAATGCTAGTCTGATTTGTTTTTCGGTATTAAGTGAGTTTAAGTATTTGTCATAAACTACACAATCTTGTGTATGTAGCTTGTTCCAGTTTTTGTATTCGGCAAAGAGTTTCTCATTTGTATAAGCAGGATCCATGTTCATATAAAAGAGAAGATTACTATGAACTTTATGAGATGTGGGGTTAACTTGTATAGCTTCCCTGGAATTCTCAATTGCTTTGTTTAGTTGTCCTAATCGAGCAAGAATAGATGCGGTCTCGAGATATGTTTCCAAGAATTTTGGTTGTAGCTGCTTTGCTTTTATAAATACAGAAAGAGCTCTTTTGTATTGTCCGAGTCTGCAGTAGGTTTTGCCTAAGTTGTAATAGAGCTCGAAGTAATTTGGATAAGATGAGATATGCTTTTGATAGTGATTTATAACAGCTTGGTAGTCGTTGCTATTATAGAGCTGCGAGCCTAGCTTGAGGATACTTGATATGTTCTTGCCATCTTGGTTTATAGCTTTTTGATAAAACCTAATGGCCTCAAGTGTTTTTCCCTCTTGAGCGAATTGGTCTCCGAGTTTTTCATACTTGGTCACCTCGATAACAGAGGAAAGTGATTTTTAGGACCAAGAGTTTTAGTAAATTTCCAAAAAAGGTAACTAGCCATGGTGTGGTTGAGGAGCAGACATTTTAACGATCTTCAAAGTAAATCTTAATTTAAGATCATTCTCTAGGCAGATTTCTACCGGATAGTCACCCTCTTTGCGAAATTCCATACCCCCAAAAACATTTACATTGGTTGCGTGGTTTTCGGTGTTTTTAAGACGAAAGGGAGCTTCAGCTGAGGCAATTTCATGCTCTTCATCGATATCTAAAATGCGAGTTTTTTGCAAGAACTCTCCACGACCCGAGCACCATCTAGTAAATACACATAACTTAATGACTCTAATAGGCAATTTGGGGGCAGCAATTATATTGATGACCCCGACGAGAGTGTTGCCTCCGTTGGCTTCCATTCTTACATCTTCACAGATGAGTGCAGCTTGGAGATCTGGGCTAATGTGTTCTGTCAAAATAGTGGGATTCTCCGAGTATTTGGGAGGTAAAACGATTCCATTAATTCTCCGATTTATCTTTGAGAAATTCTATAAGTTCCTCAACGCCAAAGTCAGCGAGAACTTGCCCATCCCAATCCATAGTGGGAGCCTTTGTTTGTCCTGAGAGCTGACGCATTTCGCTAAAAGCCTCTTCGTCGCCAGTTACCACTACTTTGTCGTATTTAATTTTATTTTCATCAAGATAATTTATGACTTGTTCACACCAGGGGCATCCAGTTTTCACATACAGTGTTGGTATGATATGGCTCATGACTCTATCTATATTCCACAAAGATGAAGAATTTTCAAGTATTTGACAACCAAAGCATTACGATTAGTATTTTGGAGTAATTAGAGAGGTAACTCGTTGGCGAGAAAAGAGTTTTTATTTTCATATCCTGGATATTGGGAGGGACTTGACCCGAAAAAGTGGAGTGATTGGAGGTGGCAGCTTCGCAACAGTGTTAAGTCATTAGAGGATCTGGAAGCCAGAATTAAACTGACTCCACAGGAACGCGCAGGCGTGAGGCTATCTAGATCAAAATTGGCTATGACAATTACACCCCAATTCTTTAATCTCGTTGATCCTCATGATCCTAATTGCCCAATTAGGCGCCAGGTAATCCCTCGTATCGAGGAGACTCATGAGCATAGAGAAGAATTAAGTGACCCATGTGGTGAGGACAACCATATGCCGGTGCCCGGTTTGGTTCATAGATACCCTGATCGTGTCCTTTTCCTAGTTACTGATCGTTGTGCATCTTACTGTCGTTATTGCACGAGGAGTCGTGTTGTTAGTGGTGCTGGAGACCAAGATTTAGAGACTGATTTTGAGGAAGCTTATAATTATCTAGAACAACATGATGAAATCAGGGATGTATTGCTTTCTGGTGGAGACCCTCTTCTTTTCAGTGACACTAAATTAGAAAAAATTCTCCAAAGGCTTCGCGCTATAGAACATATAGAGTTTATTAGAATAGGAAGTAGGATTCCCATTTTTCTACCGCAAAGGATTACACCAGAGTTGTGTGCTATGCTAAAGCGTAATGGTCCTATATGGATCAGTATTCATAGCAACCATCCTAAAGAACTGACAGCAGAAGTTAAGGAGGGACTGGAGCGTTTGAGCGACTCAGGTGTACCTCTTGGGAATCAAGCGGTTCTACTGCGAGGCGTTAATGATGATGTTGAAATTCTAAAAGAGCTACTACACAAGCTCTTACTATGCAGAGTGAGACCATATTACTTGTATCAATGTGATTTGATCAAGGGTTCAGCTCATTTGCGAACTAGTATTGCAGAGGGTCTTGAAATAATGGATGAATTACGCGGCCATACAACAGGTTATGCGATTCCTCAATATGTCTTGGATGGTCCAGGTGGCGGTGGGAAGATACCCCTTAACCCTGATTATATTGTAGCAAAAGATGAAGACAGGGTCTTATTGAGAAATTTCAAAGGTGATATCTATGAATACCCCGAGCCTAAAGGTAAAGTGTTGGGCCATGCAAAATCCTATCTGCCTAACCACAACAGAGCTCTTAAGTGTGATTGTACTTAGGTAGTGCCATCTTTAAAAATCAAGCCTAATAGGCATTCACGAGTGCTAAAAGGACATCCTTGGGTATATGCCAGTGAAGTACAAAAGTCTTTGTCCACACAGTATGATGGCCAGGTTGTGGAGTGTCGAGATGCGAAAGGTCGCTTTTTAGGAAGTGGCATTTACAATAGCAGCTCTCAGATTATTTGGCGTCGCCTGTCCTACCAGAAAGTTAAATTGGATGAGCAATTTATCAGGCAACGTATTCAGCAAGCTATCATTTGGCGAGAAGACTTACATGATATTAGAAGACTCATTTGGTCAGAAAGTGATGGCTTGCCGGGAGTAGTTGCTGATCAATATGGTAAGGTATTAGTGGTTCAAATACTAACTTTAGCCATGGAGAAGAAAAGAGACCTTCTTGTAAAGGTTTTTTCTGAAGAACTTAAGCTTGATTGTATTCTTTTGCGTAATGATGCGCCTATTCGTAAGCACGAAGGACTAGATTCTTACAGAGAAGTCGCTTACGGTAAGATGCCCACTCCTTTTTGGCTTAAAATTAATGATATTGACTATTGGTTGGATTTTGAAGAAGGACAAAAAACGGGTTTTTATCTTGATCAACGTGTTCAGCATCAGCGAATAGGTAAGCTAGCGAAAGGTTGTAATGTCTTGGATGCTTTTTGTAATCAAGGCAGCTTTGCTTTGTCTTGTGCAAACAACGGGGCGAAAAAGGTAACTGCGGTCGATATTTCTCAAGTTACATTGGGATTAGCTGAGAAGAATGCCCAACATCAAGGCCTGGACATTACTTTTATTCAAGACAACGTTTTTGATTTTTTTCAAAAGAAAAAAGATGCTTTTTGGGATCTTATTATTTTAGATCCTCCCTCTTTTACCAAAAATAAAGCGCGTCTTAACGATGCTTTGAGAGGCTATAAAGAGCTAAACTTGAGAGCATTGCAGAGCTTGAAAACTAATGGAATCCTAGCTACCTATAGCTGCTCTTTTCATGTCGATATCCAGACATTTCAAGAGGTTGTTTTGAAAGCATCCGTGGATGCGAAGCGTGAAGTGAAGCTTTTAGAATATGCTCATCAGCCATCAGATCATCCTGTGCTCATAGGGATGCCAGAGAGTGAATATCTCAAGGGGATGATTTTGCAGGTTAGTTAGCCATGGAATGATATAAGCCTAAGTGCATCCCACATTTTGATGAGATGTTTGTATTCAGCAATTTCATGGACTCTCCAAATTTGTGGGCCCTGTTTATGTTCTAGTAAGTAAGCATGAGCCGCTAGGCTACCAGCTAGCCTGTTTTCAACTGATGTTTGTAAGACTTTACCTATAAATGATTTCCTTGATAGTCCCCAAAGCATAGGTCTCTTTAGTTGCCTCCAGCAATCTTGCCGTCGCAGAAGCTCTAGGTTGTGTGAGACCGTTTTTCCAAAGCCTATTCCAACATCGAATACAAGTCGCTCAGGATCGATAGTAAGGGAGATCAATTCCTTTTGACGTGATGAAAGGAATTCTAATATTTGACTCGGCACATTCTGGTAGTGTGGGTCATGCTGCATTTTTTGTGGCTTATCTAAGGCATGCATACAAATGTAACCAGCTTGTGTCGAAGCCAATAGTTCCGTCATGGCAGGATCCCATCTTGCAGCGCTGATATCATTGATAATAGATGCTCCGGCATCAATGGCAGAGGAGGCAACAGTAGCTTTAGTGGTGTCGATGGAGATTGGAGTCTTGGGGTGTTTTTGGTGAATTTTTTGTATAATGACTTGAGTGCGTTTAATCTCCTCCTGTGTGCTGACAGGTTTTGCTCCTGGACGTGTGGACTCTCCTCCTACATCTACGAGGTCTGCTCCTTCGTCAATCATTCGGCTCACGTGGTCTAGTGCTAATTGAGCAGTAGGATAGGAGTTACCATCTGAAAATGAGTCTGGCGTCATATTTAGAATACCCATGAGGAGCGGCTGAGAGGATTGCGTAAATTTGAAAGAACCGTTAAGATGTCGCCAATTCATTTGGTGTGAAACTTCTGAGAAATATTTGAGTTTAAGTGTATTATGCTACTAAATAGTAATATTACCATTTAGATAAGCTAATAAAAAGGGGTTCTAAAATATGAATAAAGTTATACTTAGTTCAAGCTACTTGCTAGTGGCAATTGCTGCTAGTGCTATCACCTATACATTTTTAGAAAGTGAGGGTGATACTCTAGACCATAATCTTGAATCAGGTTCTTCCTCAGTCTCGAATCGTGCTTCTGACAATGCCCATAATTGGCTCAAAGAGAAAGAGGTTCTGGAAGAACAAATAATTAAACTCAAAAAGGAGTTAGAAATAGAGAAGCAGCTAGCAGAATCATTTGATATTGATGAAGGTGAAGTTTTAGTCAATTACGGTACGGTTAAAGATATTGGGCGTTCTTATGCATTAGCTTCTATCAGAAGGAATGAGATTCGTGAAGAGATTATGGCGTTAGTGGGTGATAATGGATGGCGTGATCTAGACGATGATATAAGGCAACAAATTCGAAAGAAAATAATGGGTTATCAAGAAGAATTTTCAGATTTAGCAGGAATAAGCAATCAATTGAATGACTGGCAAAACAGCCCAGGGGATGCTACGGAATTTCAGGCATCTTACTATGCGGAATATCTTGGCCTGAACGAAGTAAGAGCATTAGAATTACAGACTCTTTTAGGAAGTAGCTATCAAAAAGTTGCTAATCAAGGCCTAGTATTTGACGATGAAGCGAGCGACGAGGCAATCGAAGTCATCGAGAGCAATACCAGGGAGCGGCTGTTTTCAATGTTAACACCTGAAGAAGGGGAAAAGTTATCATCAATCATTGGAGATGATACTGGGGTATTAGAGTTACAAAATACGTCTATGTTTGGAAGAAGTTGGCTGAGAGGTTTAATGAGATGGAGAAGTAGTAGCAATCGGGAGTAAATTCAATCGAGATTACGACTCAATACTCTCAGTCTTTCTCCCATCCCTTCTTGGGCAATTACCTTTCGAAGCCAAGGCTTCGCACTTGCCTTCAATGCGCAGTGTAACGGCTTCGGCTCGAAACCCCATGTTTTTTGAAATAACACTTTCCCGAACATCAAGGCAGTAATCTTCGAACTCTATGATTTTCCCGCAATCTTGGCAGATAATGTGGTTGTGGTTGGGGTGCTGAGCGTAATTCGGATCGTAGTGCATCATATCCTTACCAATGTCAAGTTCTCTCAAGAAACCCGTTTTTACTAAAACAGGTAATGTTCGATAAACAGTGGCACGTGATATGGAAGTGTCGAGCTCACGAGCTCGTTCCAAAAGTTCTTCAGCTGTGTAATGCTCAGTGGTATGAAAAGCTGCCTTAACAATGGCTTTACGCTGATTGGTCATCCTTAGTCCATTATTATTCATGGACTGAAGAACTTGTTCGACTATCTCCTCTTTTGTAACCCTCATAAATAGAGTGTAATTACTTGATACCGTTGCTGTCTATAGGTTCTTTTAATGTTTTGAGAAACCTTTTAAGAGCTGGTGATAAAACACGACCACTCTTGTAGATCATACCCAACGGCCTATGGTAAGGTTTTCCAGAAAATTCTAGCACATTCAAACTACCTAAGGATACTTCTTGTTCTACTGTGGCCCGCGGTACAATTGAGATACCTGCATCAATTTCTACAGCTCTCTTAACAGTTTCAATATTGTCAAATTCCATAACAGGCTTTGGCTCCATACCCGAATCATGGAAGATTTTGTCTATAGCTCTTCGGGTGGGAATATCTGGGTCAAATCCGATCAATTTGTAAGAAGCGAGGTCATCGATAGTCACTTCTTTTTTGTCTGCTAGTGCATGCGACTTGGCACAGATTACAACTAAACGATCTTTCTTAAAATTATCACACTTAATGTTTTTTTTATGAGTAGGGAAGGCCACTAAGCCCAAATCACAAGTGCCAAATTGGACTTCTTCATAGACTTGATTGGAACGGCGGTATTCAACATGAACATTAACGTTGGGAAACTCTTTGAGAAAACGCTTTATGTAGGGGGGTAATTCGTGCAACCCTATGGAATAGACAGTAGCTAAGCGAATATTTCCGGAAACAATATTACGCATCTCATTTAGCTGATGTTGCAGAGATTCATATTGAGAAATGATGTCCCTAGATGTTTGGTAGAGCAGCTCTCCTTCGCGAGTCAGTGCAAATCGTTTGCTACTGCGTTCTATAAACGGTACATGAAATCTTTCCTCAATAGCTCTTACTTGTTGGCTTACAGCGGATTGCGTGATATCATTGAGCTGAGCGGCTTTACTAAAGCTTTGGGATTCTACAAGGTCTCTAAAAACTCTGAATGATTCAATCTGCATAATAACACAATAAGCGTTACTAATTTAATGTCAACCAATCTTAAACTTACCTTATGAATGATGCTCAAAGATCTGATGCCGAGCTTGCTAAAACGATTTATAATCGTTATGAGTCAACCAAAAACAAAATGGCACATGCGGCAAAAAAGGTGGGTAGAGACATAAGCCAAATTCAATTAATAGCTGCGTCCAAGGTGCAAAATCCTGAAAGCTTACGCGAGCTAATAGATGCAGGGCACACCGTATTTGGGGAAAATCGTTTTCAAGAAGGCAGAGCTAAAATACCGCTACTACCAAGCCTATGTGTATGGCATTTTATCGGTGGACTGCAGAGAAACAAGGTCAAAGACATTGTAAAGCTCTTCGAGTGGATTCATTCGGTAGATTCTCAGCTCTTGTTGGATGAAGTAGATAAGCGCGCTGCTACGATTGGTAAAATACAAAAAATTTTACTGGAGGTAAATATTGCAGATGAAGCGAGCAAACATGGAGCTAGCCCCTATGAAGTCAAAAACTTGGTAATCCATGCCAATCAATTAGCAAATGTAGAAGTAAACGGGTTGATGACTGTGGCACCTTTTTATGATGATCTAGAAGAGGTTAGGCCTTTTTTTAAACAGTTAGCGGATTTAAAGAAAGAGGTTGAGCTAGAGACGGGTTCGATTTTGCCACATCTTTCAATGGGCATGACTCATGATTTTGAAATAGCCATTGAAGAGGGTGCCACGATGGTGCGAGTAGGGACAGGCCTATTTGGGCCTAGGAGAGCGAAGTAGTCTTGAGAAAAGCTCTCTATAGGGTGGATGTTGTAGTCGTGGGCGCTGGTGGTGCCGGACTGATGTGTGCCATGACTGCAGCTAAAAGGGGGAAGAAGGTGGCATTACTTGAGCATAATGACCGAATAGGAAAAAAAATTCTCATATCTGGTGGAGGTCGCTGCAATTTTACCAATATACATACGACTCCCGAAAACTATCTTTCAGAAAACCCGAATTTTTGTAAGTCAGCACTGGCCAACTATAGTCCTTGGGACTTTATTGATCTCGTTGAAGAATATAAGATTACTTATCATGAAAAGAAACTGGGGCAACAATTTTGCGATAAAAGCTCTCGTCAAATTGTTGAAATGTTGTCAACAGAATGCATATCGAATGGAGTAGATATCTTCTTACAGTGCGAAATCCTGTCCATTAAAAAAACAGAAGTTTTCAAAGTTCTTTCTTCAAAGGGTGTTTTTGAGGCTCATTCGCTAGTAGTCGCGACAGGTGGGTTATCTTTTAAAAATTTGGGAGCTACAAGTTTTGGTTATGATTTAGCAAAGCAATTTGAACTGAAAGTCCTACCAACCCGACCAGCTTTAGTTCCATTGGTGTTGGGGGAGAAGCCTATGAAGCATTTCAAAGAATTAAGTGGAGTTTCTTTTGAAGCTACGGTTAGGTGTGGAAAGAAAGCGGCTTTTAGAGAAAATGTCCTTATGACACACCGGGGGCTTAGTGGTCCAGCTATCTTGCAAATATCATCTTATTGGAAGGAGGGTCAGCAACTGTCTATGGACCTACTTTCAGATGGATCTTCAACACTGTTTATTGAGCAGCAATCTGACCATGATATGGATGTTCATAAACTAGTAGCCAATAAACTCTGTAAACGGTTAGCTAAAGCTTGGTGTGACATGCATGGCTTTCAAGGAAAGCTCAACCGTATGCCGATAGAGCGTAAAAATCGTTTTTTTGAACTCCTGCAAGATTGGCAGATGGTTCCTGTAGAAACGGAAGGCTATAAAAAAGCTGAGGTTACTCGAGGTGGGCTTGATACCTATGAGCTTTCTTCAAAGACAATGGAGTGTAAAAAAATTAGCGGCCTCTATTTCATAGGTGAAGTGGTTGATGTTACGGGTTGGTTAGGTGGCTACAATTTTCAATGGGCTTGGTCCAGTGGCTATGCCGCTGGAAATGCTGTATAAAAAAGATTACTACCAGTTTCCCATATCGTCTTTCGTGTTATCCACCTATCTGGGCCTCTAGAGTAAAGATGGTAGCTTTCAGAATTATACCTTCCGGGAAATCTATATTGATACTTTTCTCTCCAAGAATCCATCGGAGTTTGTTTCAGCATTTTATTCCAGCTAGAGGAGTTTTTATTCTTAAGTACAGTTTCCACCTGTTTTGGGGGGCTGCTATTTTTCACTTTACAAAGGCCAATAACCGCTGAGACGCTTTCAGAATCAGCTTCCATTCTCATGTCACGGACCGGATTCAATAAATCAATCATTTTTATAGCAAAGGCACTTAGAACCATAATAATGGTGAGCACAATCATGATTTCTACGAGGGTAAAAGCTATGTTATTTTTTGCAGGAGTAGAGTCTAGTTTAAGCGTATCAATCAGATACCATGAATAAATGACTGGTTCAGTGGAGCTTTCAAAGAAGCTAAAGTTTTTTCCAGGCTGTATAAATTTGCTTTGGATTGTTTTGCGGGATAGTTAAGGTAATGACATGCAGCCATCGGACTTAAGAGGTATATTAAGTTATATTACGCGGTTTCGTGATCAGACTTTTATTCTAAGTATTGATAGTAAGGTAGTAACCGATGAAAATTTTTCTAACTTACTAATAGACACAACAGTCCTGCGCAGTCTGAATATTAAGATTGTTCTAGTTTATGGTATAGGGCACCAAGTGACCACACTAGCTGAGAAAGCGGGAATTAAATCATCTAATGTGGATGCTAGAGGAGCGACAGACAGAGCAACCTTAGATATTTCCATCCAAGCGGCTAACCAGGTTGCTAATGACATCATGAGTAAACTCAGCGAAGTGAATCAACGTGCAGCAATCACCAACGCCATTGTTGCGCATCCTTATGGGATAAAGGATGGAGTGGACTTATTAAACACTGGGAAAGTAGAGAAAGTAGACGTGGATTTTATTATTCATCTGCTTGATTCAAGCGTGATAGCTATTGTCCCACCGATAGGTTACGATCGCATGGGACAAACATACCGAGTTAATTCAGATGGAGTGGCTTTAGAAGTAGCAGAAGCTTTACGGGCTGGAAAACTAATGTTTGTTACAACCAGTAATGGAGTCAAAAGCGCTGGGAAGCTAGCTGCACAGTTTTCTGTTAATGAGGTCGAGACTTTCCTCAAACAAAACAAAAAGGAGGTAAGTGATGATCTCTACTGGAAATTAGAGCATGGAATGAGGGCCTGCCGTAATGGAGTGAGCAGAGTTCATATTATTGATGGAACAAAAGATGATTCATTATTAAGTGAAATTTTCTCAAACGAGGGCATAGGAACAATGGTGTATGCCAATGACTATGAAGCGATTAGGCGAGCGCAAAAGAAAGATGCTCGGGCTATTCTGCGTATTATCAAGGATTCTGTTTATTTACAAGAACTTCTTCCGAGAGGCAAAGATGAATTAGAAAGGCAGTACGAAAATTGGTATCTATTTGAAATTGACCGGAATATTCTTGGTTGTGTCATGCTTCATGTATTTGATGACGATTCCACTTTAGCTGAAATGGGTTCTTTATTTGTTTCCCATGCCCATGAGAATCAAGGTATTGGCAAAAAGCTTTTAAATTTTGCTGAAATGAAGGCTCGCGACCTTGGCGTGGAGCGTTTATTAGCTCTCTCTACTCAGGCCGTCAATTACCTCAAGCAAAAGGGAGGCTACTTAGAGGGAGGTGTGGATTTATTGCCCCAAAGGCGTCGGGAAAGTTACCTGCAAAGCAAACGGAATTCTAAGATTTTGTATAAAGATTTGAAATAGCTTCAGTAACCAAATTGAGGCTGCGCGCGGTTGATCGCTTCGCCTTCGCTTACTCACAGTAGTTGAGCTCAGAAGATGTGACTGATATATCTTCGTCGATTCTGTCTTCTTTTAGGGCCTTAGTGTTAATTCATGGCGTTCAATCCCTACTACATAGCCCAGATCTAATGCATAATAGTGCGTATACCTTTATTTATGAAGCTTAATTCTTCCATATCTCCTGGGCAAGAAGTTGTTTTGTGGCTGCTTGCACCCATCCCCTGTTAGCAGCAGGGCTGGCGGGGCTAGGGTGCAAGATTTTTCCATGCTTGATATCAATGCCGCTAAGGGCCTCAGATGCTCTCTTTTGGGCAAAACCACCTACACCCACAATCCATTCCGGTTGCAAGATTTCGATACAAGTTCTGAGGTGGTTATCACATGCTTGGTAGAGGGGCGCTGATTCTCTAACAGGTAGTTTGTCTGGAGTTCGATTTTTAGAAGTGTGTTCCATAAAAACGAGTGGGCAGTAATTAAGGACAAAATGATCTTCGAAAAATGTTTCAGCCTTTGGAAATTTTTTAGCAAAAAGCCCCCAAAGCCTTTGACCACTAACTTCAGAACGGGTGGTAGAAAATCCCTCAATGGGTCTCTTGGCATGCTCGTTCTTGGGTTTATTGACTTGTTCATTAATCTTCATCCATTGACTAACTGCTTGGATTTCACCGAATGGTACGCCTGTTTGAGCCATTCCCCAGGGGCCTGGATTCATGCCTAGAAAAACGACCTTCTTTTGTGATGAGGCAAAGCGCTCAATATAAGTTTGGTGTGGCTTCCAGGCATAATTCAGCGGATTATAAACATGAGTAACAGGTTCTGCAAAGTGGAGTGCATCAACTACATTAGATAAATCCAGAGCAGCTTGGATCATTAACTGGGTTTGTGACATCATATTAAGTGGCTATTCGTTACGCAAATCTTCATACCAATAGATACCATCAAACAGATAGGTGTATGAAATCAATTCGGATTCTTGAGGTGTATATTTTTGAGCAGTGATTATTAAGAGACCTTTTTCTTGTCCAATAAACTTGGTCATGAGTAGTTGAAATCCTGATTCCTGCTGCCGGACTTGCATAGGCGCAAGGAGCTGGAAGGAGTCCGGCCAGGTGCGAGGCGGGATCACAAAAGCGCCAGGAGTGATGTTCTCTTTTAGAATGGTTGCTTCAGCTAGGAGTTTTTCACTTCCAATG
This sequence comes from Verrucomicrobiota bacterium, assembly GCA_039192515.1. Lineage (NCBI taxonomy): Bacteria > Pseudomonadati > Verrucomicrobiota > Verrucomicrobiota bacterium. The sequence goes on from JBCCXA010000012.1 coordinate 67,479, forward strand.
TTTTTAACAAGTTCTATGGCACTATCTTTAGATTGCGAAGTGCAGCTAATCCACAAAAATATGATCGTGCAGAGTGGGAGAAGATGTTCTCGTTGTCTCTTAAAATTCATGGAATTCCCTAAGACAACGTTCTGTGCTGAGACTGCTGCGAATGCAACTCTAAAGTTTTTTTGCAAAATACAGCAAGTGGCTTACTATTTGCTGCATTACCGAGCAATTAGAAATTAAGACCGTGCTTTTTGATCGTTACCACACAGATGGCTTTTTTGATGAAATGTTCACTTCTAAAGATGAGGGCGGGATTCGACCCCACTATAAGAAGTTATTAGAACGCTTCAAAGATCTCACAAAAGAAGACTATGAACAGAAGCAACAAGCTATAGATTTAGCCTTTTTGCGGCTTGGAGTTACTTTCACGGTTTATGGTGATGATGAAGGAACTGAGCGCATTTTTCCATTCGACTTAATACCTCGTATCATTCCTGCAAATGAGTGGGATTTGTTAGAGAAAGGCCTTGAACAGCGTATTCTGGCACTGAATATGTTTTTGCAGGATATTTATCACGAGCAGAGGATCATAAAAGATGGGGTTATCCCAGCAAGTTACATCCTTTCGGCCAAACATTTTCGTCGGGAATTTATGAATGTCGATGTTCCTCGGGATATTTACATCCATATTTGTGGAACGGATCTTATAAGGGATGATAAAGGGGATTACTATGTTCTTGAAGATAATGCACGCTGTCCTTCAGGTGTTTCTTATGTGATGGAAAACCGCGAAGCGATGAAAAGGGCATTTCCCAATTTCTTCGAAGCAGCCGGGATTCGGCCTATCGATTCTTACGCAAATAACTTGCTCGAAACCTTACAGCACATAGCTCCTAGAAAATGTAAAGGCGATCCTACTGTTGTTGTGCTGACACCTGGTGTTTACAATAGTGCATATTTTGAGCATTGCTTTCTAGCTAGAGCTATGGGGGTGGAAATCGTAGAGGGGCATGATCTCTTGGTTAGAGATTCTAAGGTTTACATGCGCACAACGCGAGGTCTTAAGAAAGTAGATGTTATCTATAGAAGGTTGGATGATGATTTCATGGACCCTTGTGTTTTCCGAAGAGACTCTGTTTTGGGGGTGCCTGGCATCATCAATGCATACCGCATGGGTCATGTGAGTTTAGCGAATTCAATTGGAACAGGTGTTGCAGATGATAAGGTAGTTTATTATTTTGTGCCGAAAATGATTAAGTTCTATCTAGATCAGGAACCTATTCTTCCCAATGTGCCCACTTACCTGGCTTCTGAAAAAGAGGATTATAAGTATATCATGGATAATCTTCCTAGACTTGTGGTCAAGGCAGCTAACGAGTCTGGTGGATATGGCGTTATGATCGGTCCCCAATCAAGTCGCTCTAAGATCAAGGAGTTTCGTCATATGATTGAAAAAGATCCGAGAAACTTTATTGCACAGCCAACTTTGTCGCTTTCCCGTCATCCAAGTTATTGTGGTGGCAAGATGGAGGGCAGGCATATTGATTTAAGACCATTCATTTTATGTGGCAAGGACGTTTCTATTATACCTGGGGGACTCACTCGTGTGGCCTTGAAGAAAGGTTCATTAGTCGTTAACTCTTCTCAGGGTGGTGGCAGTAAAGATACTTGGGTTTTACGGGAGAATCAATAGGGATTGACATGTTATCACGTGTTGCAGATTCGTTATTCTGGATAAGTCGGTACCTTGAGCGTGCGGAGAATATTTCTCGCATCGTGGATGTAAATCTTCAACTTATGCTTGATTTTCAAACGCTAGATGATGAATCACTAAAGGCTCATTGGGAACCCATCTTACAAAGCACAGCCGGAGAAGATTTATTCCATAAGCTCTATAAAAAGTGTAACAGTAAAACAGTTACAGAATTTCTTACCTTCCAGCAAAAGAACCCTAATTCCATTGTTAGGTGTTTATATGATGCTCGTGAAAATGCTCGTATGGTTAGAGATCAGATATCAACAGATATGTGGGAGGAAGTAAATAAGACCTATCTATTTATGAGATCCAAGGAGGCAAAAAAGCTTTGGTCAAATGAACCGTATGATTTTTATCGGCGCATTCGTATGAATTCTTTGGTGATACAGGGGATTATAGACGCAACAGTTCAGCAGGATGAAGGAAGAGAGTTTTTACAAGTAGGTAAATATTTAGAACGAGCCGATAAGACGACAAGAATCTTGGATGTCAAATATCACATTTTACTACCCAGTGTAGATGATGTTGGGGGAGCAATTGATAAGGTTCAGTGGGGTGCTATTTTACGTTCAGCCAGTGCCTATGATGCCTATAAAAAAATCTATGTATCAGATGTTGTTCCGTGGAAGGTGGCGGAATTGCTGATTCTTTCAGAGGAATGTCCCAGGTCTATTCGCTATTGTATGAAGATGTTAGACCTTTCGCTACGCAATATTTCGGGAACAGGTAAAGCTAGTTTTTCAAACTCTGCGGAGAAGCTTACAGGGCGCTTACTTTCGGAACTTAACTACAGCAGCATTGAGGATATTTTCAAGGAAGGGCTGCATGAATATTTGGATCAGCTACAAGATAAGTTTAATAAAATTGGAAAAGAGATTTTTAAAACTTATATCTTTACCCCGATGCCTTCTCTTGATGAAGAAATCGATGTGCAGTTCCAACAGCAGCAACAGCAACAATAAGTAAAAGTGAGCTTTTGAAAGATTTAAGAATTGTTTCATGAAGCTTCATATCAAACATGAAACTCGTTATCAATACGAGAACCCTGTAAAAGAACGGTATAGTGAGCTGAGGCTAAAGCCGAAATCGATCGGGATACAAAACTGCTTAGACTTTCAGCTTAGGCTTGTGCCCGAGAGTCAAGTTAGTCACTATTTGGACTTCTACTTAAATGATGTCCATTTCTTCGATATTTCCATTCCACATATAGAGCATGAAGTTGTTCTTGAAGCGGTAGTAGAACTACAAGAGTATCAAGCATTACCAAGACCAGAATCAGCTATCATATGGGATCACTTAGGCGAGTGTGCTACCAATGAAGCTTGTTACGATTTTTTGGGGACGAGTCCATTAGTGAATCTTAATGTATCAGTGTGGCGCTTGGCCCAAGATATATCTCTTAGCCGACAAGACCTATGGGAAGATGTGGAGTCTATCAGCCATTTTGTTTATGAGTACTTGACCTATGACCAATCCGCAACGACGGTAAATACCAGGGTCGATGATGTCATTGAGTGCAAGGCAGGTGTTTGCCAGGATTTTGCTCATGTCATGGTTGGAATTTGCAGGAGCTTGAATATTCCAGCGCGTTATGTAAGCGGGTATTTATATCAAGGAAATCAGGATATAAAAGCTCGGGGAACGGAAGCCTCCCATGCGTGGGTAGAGGCGTATTTGCCAAATTTTGGCTGGAGGGCTTTTGACCCAACGAATGATCGCGTAGTGGACGATCATTATGTCACGATAGCTGTGGGCCGAGATTATTCTGATGTAGCACCAGTTAAGGGTACTTATAAGGGAGTATCAGCGGAGTCAATGGAAGTTAGTGTTCAAGTTAATGAGACTACTTAATCTAGGCATCTGATTTCTAGATATCCGTTGACTTAGTCGAGTAGTCCTCCGGTTACTATTATTAACCCAGGATAATGTCGTATAAGTTGAACCGGATGCCTAAAGGCTTGAGCCACAAGGAAAAAAGAGTCGGCGAAGATCTATCAATCATATCATCCGAGCTTAGTTCTTATAAGCAATCGAAGGCGAAGTTATCAAGTCTAAGGAGCTCCAATCCGGATAGAGCTGAGACATGGATCTCAAAAAGATGATACCTTGAGAGGAGCTTTATATTTCTTGGGGCCAAGATCTTGCACAGATCTTCAAGCCTCTATGATATCATTTAGGTTAAAACGAGTTTATGTGCTTGCAATTCTTGTCGAAGTTTATGGCATCTATCATTGACACGGTATCTAAAATACATTTGTGGTCATTATTTGAGGGTTTTAATCTAAAAAGGCCTCAAGCAATAATTCTTTGATTCCGATATCATAATCATACAAAACGGTTTGGAGTATTCGAGCCACAGAAAGATTTATGCTCAGAAATTTTCTAGGACAAACGCATGAAGAAGCTAACAGGGTAAGTAACATCCTCGATGAATTAAAGAGTAAAGCTGGCCTACCTAATTTGCTAAAACTCAAAAAGAAATCTGGTGGCTTGAAAATAGAAGAGCTTAGAGAGGTTTCTCAAGAGCTATCCAATATACTCGGGCAATCGCACCGTGAGCTTGCCTCTTTAAAAGATTTACCCAGAGTCATTGAAGGACAAGTACAGGAAGTGGGCAAGTATCTGGAACAAATGGACCTTCAAGGCAAAAAGCTTGTTAGCGACAGTGATATGCTACTTAAGCTTTCTGTTGGTAGTACCGCTGGGGAAACATCTTTTGAAAAAGCTATAGAAGAAGTAAGTGGGCCTTTAGAATTTTTGCAACGAGCTAAAGATGAAGATGCTAAGCTTCTTGCTTTACTTACCTCCAATCTTGAGTCAATCGGCCGTATGTTTACTTCTGAGAAAAATCTTGGGCGAACCATGAGACCTCTGAAATATTTACAGACCATGTTCAAGATTGAGTCATCTGCCTTAGATGAAAACGTTCAGGACGTTTTTTTAGGACTTACTAAAGATATTGAAAAGCTGCATGTTCAAGTTGCTGACATTTTTAGCAGTAAATTTAGGGAATTGGAAGAAGCTAAGTGCACGCTCAATGAAGTTACAGATAAGTTTGCACAAGAGATGAAAGCTTGTCACAAAAAGGCAGATGAACGTAGAACGCAAATATACTCTTCTCTGGAAGTTCTCAAAGCGGACTTTAAAACTAATAAGCAACGTGATGCAAAAGTTACTCAGTTTAGTAAGGACGTGTGTCTATCCATTGGACATGTTGTCATCGGTTTACAATTTCAGGATATCGTATCCCAAAAAATTGAGCATGTTCTTTCGGTGTTAAATCAAATAGAAGCTCATTCTTCAGAACTTCAGGACATCACAAATGAAAAAGAACTTGTTCTGCATTTACAAACTATCTATCAGCAAGCAACTGTGCAAGTTGGGCAGTTAGAGAATGTTCAGCAGGATCTATTAAACGCCGAAGATCAGATTAAAAACGGCTTAGACAATGTCATAAGATGCACCAAGAAGGCTGATCAAGAATGTTTTCAGATGTCAGATTACGAGAGAGTGAACTCTGGTGTAGATGGCATGGTTCAAGTTTTACTTGATGCTTATGTAGATGTTAGAAACATCTTTCATCAGTTTACCATACTAACTGAAGATGTTTATGTAAAACTTCGACCACTCAGCAGCATGGCTTCAGGGCTAAATGAACGAATAAGGACCTTATCTGCTGAAATTCATTTGATTGCACTTAACTCACAGGTTCAAGCCGTGCGTGTTCAAGGTGGTATGGGCTTGGAGACATTAGCTTCGAATACATGTAAAATATCGGTTGATACCTTAGAGATAAGTCGCTCGGTTTCATTAGAGCTTGATTCCCTCATTAGCGAAATGTCTAAATGCGTGGCCTCCTGTGATGCCGTCTATAGCGAGGCGAAAGGCATTTATGATACCATTCAATCGAAAGGAAAATCTACTGAAGGGGAGCTTCATGCTTATCGAGATCAAACTATTCAAGTCATTATTGATCTCGGGATGTCTATAGATTCAATTGAAACTCAATCAAGCGATGCATTAGCCTTAGTTGATTTTCAATCACCAATGAGTCAGTATCTGCTCGACCCATTAAATTTTGCTAGAAAAATCAGAGATGCTGCAGGGAAGCAAATTGATAAATTAGGTGTGGAGCGCTGGCAAGATGGTGATCAGGTAACCTATGAGCTAGCTGACCGTTATACTATGAATTCTGAGCGAACGGTTCATCAACAAGTGGCATCTAGAGAATCTGGGCTCAATCATCAACTATTCTCTGACTCTATTGGAGCTGACAATCAGTCCCTTGGTGATGTTGAACTATTTTAAACCCGGATAATTGGATAAAGTAACTCGCGAGGTATGTTAGTGACTGGTATACCTTACTGAGTTATTGTTGAATAAAAGAGGTTCTAATCTGAGGTATGTCCAGCCAAGTAATAAGCATCTAGTAAAATAGATTGAGCTACGATTGGGTTCATGGGAATAAGCACACCTTTTCGGTCAATATCAGCGTACTTTTCCGAGAACATTAAACGATGTGATGGGCTAAGTTCTTCGAAATTTAGAGCTTGCATGAACCACCTTTTAAAAAGCTGTTTCTCTATTAAGTCGTAGCTAATTATTTTGACCTGACAGTGTCTTTTATCTTGCGAAATTCTATTGTAGAGGGCGTTAACAGGCTCAATAGGCCCTTCTAATACTTGTAAGAAGCTATCACCCGATAAGGCAAGCATACCAGTGATATGCTGGCGCGAGTTATTTTTTGCTGCTGTTTCAGCTAATTTTTTAAGATCTTTTACATCAAAGAATTCACTGCTTGCACGGCTTTTATAAACTAATCGGCATTGGTTCATAAGTAAATTTTAAATCAACTCCGTTTAATAAAATCGTCATATTTTTTTAAAAATGAATGCTAAATATTGGAAATAATTATTTTAATCGCTTTGCAATGATAACAAGATTATCTATCAAAATCTCCTAAAGCATTTACTAGCAATGGACGAATTTAAAATTGGAATAATAGGAACCCAAATACATGCCCGGTAGAATAATGACTGTTGATGATGCCTCAGCAATGAGACAAATGATTTCTTTCACTCTAAAATCAGCTGGTTATGAGGTCATCGAGGCAAGTGATGGGAAAGATGCACTAAGGCAATTACAGGGCAGGGCTGTGGACCTTGTTATTACGGATATCAATATGCCAAATATGAATGGTATAGAATTAACACGCCAGCTTAGAAGGCAACCGCTTTCACAAAAAACTCCCATACTCATTCTCACTACTGAAGCTGAGCCCGGTAAGAAAATGGAAGGTAAATCCGCAGGAGCGACAGGTTGGATTGTTAAGCCTTTTAATCAAAGCCAGCTTGTTGAAATCGTTAAAAAAGTGCTTGGTTAGTCAGTCATTTTCCGTTTTTAAAGGTGCAGGCAATCAGAGTAAGTCATGAACGAAGACATACAAAAAAGACTTATTGGCGAATTTATTCAAGAAAGTCTTGAGGCAATAGAAAGCTTTGACCATGCATTGCTTGAGTTAGAGAGTGGAGAAAACACAGGCGACGATGAAATTCTAAATACAATTTTTAGGAATATTCATACAATCAAAGGCACTAGTGGATGTTTAGGGTTAAGTAAAATAGAGTCTGTCGCTCATGTAGGAGAAAGCCTATTGTCCAAAGTTCGTGACGGCGAAATTAAAATTGAGCAGGGCTTAATCACCTTACTCTTATCTTTTTCAGATGCACTGAATGCTATGCTAAAAAGCTTACAGGACTCTGGCAATGAAGGGGTCCAAGACTATCATGAATTAGTTCGTAAACTACATGAGCGTCAAGAGCAAAGTGAGTTAGCTGAATCACCAAAAATCGAACAAAAGGAGATCGAGGTAACGAGTTCTAAAGCCTGCTTTGGATTGTTTGAGGAAGAGGATCAAGAACATGGAAATGAGATAGAATCCAAGCAATGTTTTGGGCTTTTCGCTGATGAGGATGAGTCTGAAGAGGAAAATAATTCAAAGCTAACTAGTCCTGCAGATCCTGATGCTGATAGGGCTAAGAATTCTGGAAGATTTCCAGCACCTAACTCACAGACCAAGGGGCAAGATTTCAAGCAGCCTGAAGTTAAACAATCAGAGGCACAAGATCAGAGAGAGGGTTTAGTTACCGTTAAGGAAAAGGCTATTCGGGTTGATGTCAACCAATTGGATAAATTGATGAACTTAGTAGGCGAGTTAGTTTTAGCACGCAACCAAATTGTCCAATATGCAGGTAATATGGAAGATAACGCATTATTAGCTGCTTCTCAGAGACTCAATCTCATTACCACTGAGTTACAAGAAGGAGTAATGAAAACGAGAATGCAACCCATAGGTAATGTATGGGCTAAGTTTCCTAGGGTGGTAAGAGACGTTTGTTTAGAATTAGGTAAGAAAGTGAAACTGGATATGGTTGGTAAAGAAACTGACTTAGACAGGACCCTCATTGAGGCAATTAAAGATCCATTAACCCATATTGTTCGAAATGCTATTGACCACGGTATTGAGATGCCAGAAGAGAGAGTCAAAGCTGGTAAAACCGAAGAAGGTATTCTCTTGTTAAGAGCCTACCATGAAGGTGGTCAAGTCAATATTGAGATTGTTGATGATGGTGGTGGTATCAACGTGGAGCGTGTCAAAGCTAAGGCAATTGAGAAAGGCTTGATTAGTTCCGAAGAAGCTTCACGCATGGGAGAACGAGACGTCTATGGCTTGATTTTTTCTCCTGGTTTTTCAACAGCTCCTAAAGTCACAAATCTATCAGGACGTGGTGTAGGAATGGATGTTGTGAAAACAAATATCGAAAAAATTGGTGGATCTATTGATATCAAGAGTGAAATAGGTCAAGGAACTATCTTGAAGCTTAAAATACCGCTAACACTCGCTATAATTCCTGCTTTAATTGTGACAGTAGGTGATGAGCGTTTTGCTATACCCCAAGTTAATTTATTAGAGCTAGTCTACTTAGAGGGTGAGGAGATGGAAAAGTCAATCGAGTATATTGACGGAACTCCTATTTGCAGGCTTCGAGGTAAATTGCTCCCTTTAGTATTTTTAAGTAAAGAATTGCAAGTTGAAGGTAGCGATGGCGAAAAGCCCAAAGACGATCAGCAAATAAGTATTGTGGTATTACAAGCCGACGATAAATCATTTGGCTTAGTTGTAGATCAAATTAATGATACGGAAGAAATAGTCGTCAAACCACTTAGTAAGCAGCTAAAGAATTTATCATTCTTCGCAGGCGCTACCATTATGGGCGATGGCAAGGTTGCACTGATATTGGATGTCATGGGACTGGCTCAACATTCTCATGTGATTTCGGAAGTGAGGAGTCAATCAAGCTATGATGAACGAGATGAAGATCAAGATACTGGAAGTGACAAAGAGACTTTATTACTCTTCGGTGCTGGAAGCAACCAAAGTTTAGCGATTCCTCTCTCTTTAGTGGATCGTTTAGAAGAATTTGACGAACGGGATATTGAATACAGTGGACGACAAGAAGTTATTCAGTATCGAGGACAAATTCTCCCTCTAATCAGAGTTGAAAATTTTATTGATGGAACAAATGCAACTACCCAAGAGACAAAAAATAATGATTCTATGCAAGTAGTTGTTTATTCTGAGCAAAATAGAAGCGTGGGGTTAGTTGTTGGTCAAATAAAAGATATTGTAGAGGAAAGTCTGACGGTAAAAAAGGAAAGCTCTGCTCATGGTTTAACAGGTTCTGCAGTGATCCAAGAATCCGTTACCGACTTTCTAGATGTTAAAGGAATTATCCAAGAAGCCGATCCTAGTTTTTTTGAAAATCTTTAAAACGAGATTTATATGCAGAGTGAAAAACAATTTTGTACGTTCTTTTTAAAGGACCTTTTTTTTGGTGTTGAGGTGATTAATGTGCAGGAGGTTTTGAAATATCAAGAAATGACCAGAGTTCCTCTATCTGATGAAGTCATTAAAGGCCTAATAAACTTGCGTGGTCAGATTGTAACCGCCATAGATTTACGTCGTAAGCTGGATATTGAACCATTATCTGCAGATAAACTGCCCATGAATGTTGTATTAAAAACCGAGAGTGGAGCAGTCAGTTTGCTTGTAGATGAAATTGGAGACGTCTTAGAAGTTAGTGAAGAAAGTTTTGAACTGCCACCTGAGACATTACAAGGCAACATTAGAGAGTTGGTGAATGGAGTCTATAAGTTGAAAGATCAGTTGTTACTTAGCTTAAATACTGAAAAAGCCGTTAATGTTTGCACCTAGATATGCCGAACTGAGATATTAGACAGTCGCCCATGTTACATATTATTTCAACCGTCGTTATCTTGTTAATTGCAGCAGGAATCTATTACCGCAAGAATTTGAAGCTTCATTACAAAATAATGGGGGCTGCATTTGTTTTGGATGTTGCTTTAGTGCTATATATTGAGTTCACTCGTCATGCTGTGGAGCAGGCTATTAATCCAGTAGGCGCACTATTGATGTTCCATATCATCGTATCAGTGTTAGTTTTAGTGGCTTATCTGGTTCAATTTGAGCTAGGCCGGAGAATTTTAAAAGGCATGGTAGCAACCAAAAGTCTTCACATTCAAATAGGGATTACTTTTGTTTCCCTACGTCTGGCGAATTATATCACCAGTTTCATGATCTAAATTACAAGCATGTCCGAAGAATTTCCAACGACTGACCAGAAAAAAAGCCTCTATGATCGCTTAGGAGGAAATTCAGCTATCGAATCAACGGTGATTCGTCTATATGAGAGAATTCTTGAAGATGAGTTACTTGCACCTTTTTTTGAGAATGTTGATGTCAATGAACTAATGGATCAACAAAAAGTTTACTTGGCAAAGGTTCTGGGAGGCCCCCTGCTCAGTGACGCTCAGCCCATGAAAGAGGTCCATGAGAGTTTAAACATTGATACTAAGCATATGGCCAAAGTCACTCAACACTTGGAGGAAACTCTTCAATGGCTTGAGACTGATAATGATACTATTAATGAAGTGATTAAAGCAGTAAGTGATTCTTCCAGCGAAATGATCAAAGAAAAGGAAACAGAACTTACCCCGGTAAATCGAGTCCAAAAAAGTGATTCCAATGAAAACGAGTTGGAGAATGAGGAAAAACCCATGGAAAAACACATGACAGAAAATGGCAACCGCTTGTCTGCTGAAGTAAGAGAATCAGAATCAAATGGCGCGGTAGATCAAGAAAGAATTCTAAGACGTGATCTCAAAGAAGCTAATAGCAATACCAGGGCAGTTCTTGATGTCGTTGAAAGGCTTGCACAAGCAGAAACGGAAACAGAAGCAGCTAAAATTGTGCTTGATACGGTGCGTAAGGGCTTTGGTTGGGCTTACGCCTCTTATTGGAAGGTGGATGAAAAAGAGAATGTGCTCAAGTTTTCCGTAGAATCAGGCCAAGTGAATGAAGAATTTCGTCTCGTTACTCAAACAGCTACTTTTTCCGAAGGAAAGGGTTTGTCGGGAAGAGCTTGGAGGACTAGAGATCTATATTTCACCCTAGATATGGGTAGTATGGAAGACTGTTGTCGTGCACCCATCGCTAAGAAAGCGGGTGTAAAATCTGGCCTTTGCTTTCCAATTATTTTGAATAACAAAGTCTATGGAACCATGGATTTTTTTGCCTTGGAAACCTTGACTTTATCAGATGAGCGCATGGATGCCTTGCGCAGAGTAGGCTTTATTATATCTGCTGCACTAGAAAGCCTTGAGAGAAAAGCGGAGATGGCAAGAGTGAAGTGCATGATGGACAATGCTCCAATTAATATTATGTCTACTGACTTAGATCTAAATATTAATTACTTGAATCCTGCATCAGTCAGGACATTAACGCAGATACAAAATTTACTGCCAGTGCCTGTGGATAAATTAATGGGCCAATGTATTGATATTTTTCATAAGGACCCATCTCATCAAAGAAAGATTTTAGCTGATCCTGCCAATTTACCGTTAAATGCAAAAATTAAGTTAGGCCCGGAGACACTGGATTTAAATGTAAGCGCTGTTTTGGATAATAAGGGTAATTATGTAGGGCCTATGGTGACGTGGTCAGTGATCACAGATAAACTTATTCTAGAAAAGAGAAAGCAAGAAATGGCCGAAGGCTTAAGGGAAACTTTGAACACTGTATCAAATAACGCGCAGTCCTTGGCATCAGCATCTGAGGAACTTTCTTCGACAAGCCAGCATATGAAATCGAATGCCGAGGAAACGGCTAACCAAGCCAATGTGGTTTCCATCTCCTCAGATGAAGTAAGTAAAAATGTAGCAACTGTTGCTGCGAGTGCAGAAGAGATGAGTGTCTCTGTTTCCGAAATCGCCAAGAATGCTACAGATGCTGCCAAAGTGGCAACACAGGCAGTAGCGGTCGCCAACGAAACGAATAAGACTGTGAACAAGTTGGGTGAGAGTAGTATTGAGATTGGTAAAGTTATTAAGGTTATCACTTCCATTGCACAACAGACAAATCTATTGGCACTAAATGCAACAATTGAGGCAGCTCGAGCGGGTGAGGCAGGTAAAGGCTTTGCGGTAGTCGCCAATGAGGTTAAAGAGTTAGCAAAGCAAACAGCGACAGCTACTGAGGATATCAGCGGAAAAATTGGCACCATTCAATCTGATACTCAGGGTGCAGTAGAAGCTATCAATCAGATAGGATCTATCATCAATCAAATTAATGATATTCAAAATACTATAGCTAGCGCTGTAGAGGAGCAAACAGCGACAACCAATGAGATAGCAAGAAATGCTTCTGAAGCTGCCAAAGGCAGCGAAGATATTAATAAAAATATCGCATCCGTTTCTGAGGCTGCACAGAGCACTCAAGAAGGAGCTGGTAGCACTTTGAAGGCTGCAAAAGAGTTAGCCCAACTATCTGAAGAACTTAACCGTGTAGTAGAAGAAGAGAAAGCGCGTGCAGCAGAGAACGAGAAGAAATAATCCAATTGTTTTCAGACCTTTAAAATAGATGAGCTTGAGATGCCTGCAGCGCCCACAATCCATCTCCTAGGGATCAGCTATCATAGAGCTCCGGCGGAGGTTAGGGAGTCGATGACTTTCAATCAGCACGCAATTTATCAATTTTTATCTCTTTCGAGGGAGCGTTTTCCTGGAGCCGAGGTTGTGATTTTATCAACCTGCAATAGAACAGAGTTCTACTTAACACTAGGGGAGAATAGTAAAATTTCAGATTGGCTGGCTCTTATTCGTGAATTTAGGCCACATGCCCCGGCTATTCATGAGACATGTTATCGATATCATTATGAGAGTGGGGAAGCTTTTAATCATTTAGCGAAAGTGGCAAGTGGACTAGACTCATCTGTGCTAGGAGACTCTCACATATTAGGGCAAGTCAAGAAAGCCTTTGCTTATGCCAGTGAACAAGGAGCATGTGGAAAGTGGTTAAATGAGTTGTTCAAGCGCACCATACGAGTTGTTAAAAAAGCTAGGGCTCAGACGGATATAGGCTACGGAGCCGCTAGTGTAGGTTCAGCTTTAGCAGAAATGATTGCCGAACAAGAGAGGTTGGCAAAGTTAGGGAGCTCAAGAATTCTCGTGATAGGTGCTGGTAGCACTGCTAGAGATATTGGCAGGCATCTTGCCAAAAGTAAATCGAGAGAGCTTATCTTTATGAATAGAACTTGGGATCGAGCTGTCAATCTAGCTCAAGAGTGTGGAGGATGTGCCAATGTGATTGAGCAGTTAGAATCTGTAGCAAGTGATGTGGATATCATTGTTACGGCTACCAGTTGTCCTAGACCGATTTTGCGAAAGGAAGTTTTGGGCAAACTAGTAAATCATAAGCATCATCTCATTCTATTTGATGCAAGCATGCCTAGAAATATTGAGTCAGGTTCTGGTTTGAAAGTCATTACCATAGACAGCATTCGAGCAAAACAGTCATACGCATTAGAACGACGTCAACATGCAGTACACGAAGTAGAGAGATTAATAGCATTAAGTTTAGTTGAATGGCAGAAATGGTTGTCTTGCCAACCTCAGGAAGAGGCTATTAAAGAGCTCTATTTATCAGTTGATTCTTTCAGCGAAAAGTTAGCCGACCGTTTTTTACATACGATTTCTGAAGAAGAAACAATGTATGAGATTCATAAAGAGCTGAAAAATTTCTTACATGCACACGTAAGACGTCTGAGGGAATTACATTTTTCGTCACAAGGTTAGATGACAAGTTTCGTGAAACCAGCACTTAATCGCTCAATGGAACTAGGGAAGCTTTTTGTGGAGAGCGTGCATGCTGCCCGTTACAGAGATCGTCCTCAATCAGAAATTTATAAAGACCGAGTGATAAGCCGGTTAGGACTTATGCATGGTTTACCACAGAAAATTGGTCAGATATTATCATTTTCAGAGTTGAAAGATGGCGGAGTTGCCTTTTCTAGATTAAATGAATATGAAGCTACTATGTCACTTAGTCTTGTAGAAGAGCAATTCTTCAAGTCCTTTCAAAAAGAGTTTAAAGATGTCTTTGAGTGGGTAGATAGTGATGGGATCTCAGCATCAATTGGTCAAGTCCACAAAGCATGCTTACTAGGTGGTAAGGTTGTCGCCCTGAAATGCCAATACCCAGAGATACATGATGCAATTCACACAGATCTTAAGGCTTTAGGTTGGCTTACAAAACCAGTGGGTGGGCTAGATAAGGGCTTTGACTTACAAGCATATAAAAGAGAAATCGGCTACCATATAGAACAGGAGTTGGATTACCACCATGAAGCCGAGCAGCAACTTAAAATGCAGCATCTTGTCCAGTCCTTGGGTAATCGTGTTATGGTGCCGAAGGTTATCAGTGAATGGAGCAGCAGTTCTTTCCTGACCACTGAATGGTTAGAGGGTCAGGCTTTTACAAAAGTTCATGATTGGGAGCGTCAAGATAAAGAGGCGTTAGCAGAAGTGCTTTTGGAGTTATTTTTAACCAGCTTTTTAGAATGGGGCTACATTCATGGGGATCCTCATCCAGGTAATTACCGCTTCATCAAAGCAACGGATAGCGTCCGAGTGGGTCTACTCGACTTCGGTTGTACAAAGAATGTAAGCAGTGAGACCCGGCAAGCTTTGATCCATCTTATTGATATGCATATTGAAACTAACAGAATAAATCAAGAAGCTGTTTGGAATGCATTGCTTCTGCTAGGATTTAACGCTGATCTATTAGCTCCACTGAAAGATCGAATGGTTCTTGTTAGTGAGATATTATTTGAACCCTTTAAAGTAAAAGGTTCTTATCAGGTTACTAAATGGAATTTGAGTAGTCGCTTATCCGAAGTGCTTGGAGAACATCGCATGACCTTTCGAACGGCTGGTCCTCCAGAGATGATATATGTTGTCCGAGCTTACCAAGGCCTCATTCAGTATTTAAAGGCTTTAAATGTAACTGTTTCTTGGCAACTGATTTACCAAAAAGTCCGCGATAATATCCGCTTGGGAAAGCTGAATTTGGGTCGAGATACTATAAAGGAGGAAGTGAGCTCAGTCTCTGAGATGAAATCAGAACTATTACGAATAAGAGTTTCAGAAGGCCCCATTACAAAAGTAGATCTTACCTTTAATGCACGAGCTGTTGATAACTTGGAAGACCTGGTTCCTGAAGAATTTAAGGATAGATTGGAAAAGCACACTATTGATTTGAATCAAGTGATCCAAGATACTCAAAAAAGTTATTACGCTCCTGGTGATCTTATTCAAATTCTCGATAATCAAAAGAAAGTAAGAATTTGGTTAGAATAAAACTTCAATGAAGTGAAAGGTATCTTTTATGCGAATGCTCATCATAGATGATTCAAAGACAATGAGAAACTTCCTAGCAATCATTGCTGAGGAATGTGAGTTTAAAACAGATCAAGCTAAGGATGGTCAGGATGCACTGGAAGTCTTAGGTAGCCGTGATCCATTTGATATAGCTTTAGTTGATTGGGATATGCCGCGAATGAATGGTCTAGATTTTGTGAAAGCAGTTCGAGCTAAATCCGAGTATAACGAAATGAAGATGATGATGGTTACTACGCATACAGCTATTGATGAGGTTGCGGAAGCCCTAACAGAGGGTGCTAATGATTTCCTTATGAAGCCTCTTACAAAAGAGATGTTGCAAGATAAATTAAAGTTACTCGGCTTCAACTTCTAAGCTATCACTATGTCCTCCATAAGAGTACTTGTTGTCGATGACGCTGTGGTTATGCAGCAGATATTGACTGAAGTCTTGGGAAGTGATCCAGATATCACGGTTAGTGGAGCTGTTCCCAATGGGAGACTAGCTTTGATGCAAATTCCGCGGGTAAAACCGGACATAGTTACCTTAGATATTGAAATGCCTGAGATGGATGGGCTAGAGACTCTCAAAGAGATCCGTAAACATTATCCTAAACTTCCTGTTATTATGCTTAGCGCACTGACCGAGAAAGGCGGGGAAACCACGCTTAATGCACTTGCCAGTGGCGCAAGTGACTACGTCACAAAGCCCGAGAAAGTAAATAATATTATGGAGTGCATCGAAAGGTTGACGACTGAGTTGATTCCTAAAATTAAGACTTTATGTTCCAGTGTACCAGCAAAAAATCTTCCTACAATTTCTTCAAAAGCAAGAAGCCTGGTTAGTTCTAGGCTAAACACTTGCTCTATTAAAGGTTTATCTATCCCTAGAATAGTAGCTATTGGTTCTTCGACTGGTGGACCTAATGCCCTTGCTCAGATTTTTAAGACCATGCCTCAAAATATAGAGGTGCCTATTGTTATAGTGCAGCATATGCCTCCCATGTTTACTAAAATTTTGGCAGAACGCTTGGACGGAGAGTCCAAGTTTAGTATTAAAGAAGCTGAGGATGGAGAGAAACTTTTGCCTAATCATGCTTATCTAGCACCTGGTGGGTTTCACATGGGCTTAAAAAATAGTGGTAGTGATGTTTTCATAGCATTAAATCAGAATCCTCAAGAGAATTCGTGCCGCCCTGCAGTTGATGTTCTGTTCAGGGATGTTGCTAGAATATTTGGACAGAATGTTCTGGGAGTTGTTTTGACAGGTATGGGTCAGGATGGTTTATGCGGTTCTGAAGTGATCTGTGAGAACGGTGGAAAAATTATTGTTCAAGATAAGGAAACAAGTGTCGTATGGGGTATGCCGGGATGCATAGCGGAGGCTAATTTAGCAGACAATATTATTTCTATAGACAAAGTTAATGAAGAAATTTTAAAGCGCCTAAAATGGAGGGAAATGGTAGCATGAGCAATGGATTGGGAATCGAGAAGCTATGCGTGTAAGTGCGGAAGATTTTCATTATGTTCAAGGCCTTATTCAGCACTTGGCGGCTATTGCTTTAGAGCCTGGTAAGGAGTACTTGGTTGAGACAAGACTTACTCCTTTGGTTGAGAAGGAAGGTATGTCAACTATTCAAGAATTAGTAAACGTTCTAAGATCTTCAACTTGTCCCCAAGAGCTAAAAGATAAAGTTGTCGATGCCATGACAACCAATGAGACTTCGTTCTTTAGGGATATTCATCCCTTTGATACTTTAAGAACGGATATCATGCCAGATATCATTAAGCGCCAGGCTGATATCAAAACACTTCATATATGGTGTGCAGCTTGCTCAACTGGTCAGGAACCCTATACTATTTCTATGGTTCTCCACGAACATTTCCCGGAGATTGTTAAAGACTGGAATGTGCAAATTTTAGCTACAGATATTTCTAATCGAGTACTCTCCCAGGCAGAGAGTGGAAGGTTTGGTCAGTTAGAGGTAAATAGAGGCCTCCCTGCTATTTACCTTATTAAATATTTTTCCAAAGATAAAGATGGTGCTTGGGTGGTCAAAGATGAGGTGCGTCGCTTGATTAAATTTGAAAAAGTTAATTTGATAAAGCCTTGGGGCTATTTACCCACTTTTGATGTTATTTTTATTAGGAATGTTTTGATTTACTTTGATGTAGATACTAAACGCGGAATCCTAAATAATATTTGTAGACAACTCCATCCTGATGGTTATTTATTTATGGGCACCTCAGAAAGCGTATTGCATATCAGTAATGTTTTGAAACCTAATCATGTTGGTCACAGCACAGTCTTTCGTAAGATATTAGCTGGGGCAGAGTTTACCTAGTAGTTTAGCTTGATAAAATAGTGCCATAGCCTATTCATTTACAAATCTGGGTGATAATGATTTGGAGTCAAGTCAATGGGGGTTTCCAACTTTCCTGACTTTTATCTCTTTTCCCAAGAAATTTATTTTCTTTAGGACTCTGTCAACATGTATGCTAGAGACTAGTATTTCTATCTCAGCGTCTAAAGATTTTGCAAATTTGATTAATGAAATAATGAGGTTTAGCCCGGTAGAATCGATTAATTTTGTTTGTATGAGATTAATTTTTAATGAGCACCATTTTTCTGACATACCTCTGATTCTTTTAAGGGTGTCTTCAATAGGTTCGATTTTTTCAATAACATTATTTGAACTTAAATCGCCTTGAAAAAATAAGCTCAAAGATTTTTTTTCTGAATCAAATTGGAGTTCCATATTTATTCCTCAATTATTCATTAAATACTAAATATAAGCCTAGTGTGTGCTCCATTATTTAAGCTTTTAAATTCGTCTGCTAAGGCATTTACCAGAGATAGTCCTAACGATTGATGTTCATTGCTTTCCATGTCTATTTCAATGGCATCAGAAAATTCAAAATCATGTCCAGCACCCTCATCATTAATAAGAATCTTTAGGAGGCTATTTTCGTAGTTATAGGAAATCTGAATTCTAAAATTTTTGTCTGCTTTGCCTTGGCATCCATGTTCAAAAGCGTTTATAGCTAATTCTCTAATACACAGTAGGATGTCTAGCAGTTTATCTTCTTTAATTGTAGGAATTGCTAACCTAATGCTCTGATTCCAGACTTCTTGTATTTCGTCAATTTTATTCCCCCTATCACCCTCATGTGTTTCTGATAGAATAGGAATATAGACGTTGTCACTATTGAAAAGGGATATAGGAATACTAATCCTCAGCAAAGAGATATCGTCAGGTGGGTTCTTTAAATAGGGTGAATCCAAGGCTTGTTCTTTGCAGTAAAGTAAATGGTAGGCCATGGCAAAAGGGTCGACTCCTGAGGACAAGGCTAAATCCTCAATACCGTCACTCCATAAAAGCAAAGAGCTGCCTTTATCTAGGTCTAGTTCAAAAGTTTCTAACTCAAGCTCATCAAACCATCCTAAAGGACAGCTACCTTCCTTTGTGATAACCATTTCATTGCCATCAGGTTTACAAAATTTTATAGAAGGTAAACCACTATTGATAACCGTCGCTTTAAAATCGCAATTATTTTTGTGCTCAATTAAAATAGCTGTTAGACATAAAGAGGTCGTTACTGTTGGTAAATCTGCTTGGTTACCAAGTTGTTTGCCCCATTCTCTCAATAGGTAGGTGTTAAAATACTTGATAATATCTAGAATATCTGAACCATTTTCTAGCATGCCTCTTAGGATCCCCCTGAAGAAGGTAGAGATAAATCCCGCCTTTAGATCATGTCCTGAAACATCAATTAGAATGATGATGGTTTCCTGCTCCGAGATTGGGAAAAATGTCATAGCATCTCCGCCAATTTCATTTTTCGGATGATTAAAAAGTTCTATATCAAAGGGTAGATCTTCTGGAATATTTTCTACCAAATAGCGCTGGAACTCGTTGATTTCAGCTAAGGCCTCTTGTTTGGCAAAAGCAGACCTCTTACTGTCTGTAATTTCTATAGCTTTGGAAACTGAGTTGAGCAACGAATGAACTTGAGGGGGTTTTCTGAGAAAATCGACTGCACCACCTTTGAATACTTTTCGAACTGTAGCGGATTCATTGTCGCTAGTCATCATGATTGTAGCCAGTTCAGGAATGTTTGTTTTGGTCCATTTGATGAGTTCGTATCCGTCAATATCCGCCATATGGTTGTCAGTTATGACACAATCATAGGGTTCAGTTTCATAATTTGATAGGATATTGATAGCTTCACGCCCAGAAGAAGCCTCAGACGTTAGGTATTTATGTTTTCCTAGCATCAGATGTAAAATTTCGCGTACGACCTTATCATCGTCCACAATGAGGACTTTGTTCTGTTTCTGCATGATCTGCTAAAGGTGTTTCATCCCAATAGAAAGATCGGCCTAAAGAAATGAAGTATGAGGACAAGGCGTAATAAAATCTCTTCTGAGCTAGAGATTAGGATCTTGAGTAAAACTTTCTTTGTTTTCTGAAATCACGTGCTAGCTTCCCATTCCTAGAATCATTTAATTAGTGAAGACGCTTAACTACAAAGATTACAATTTCAAGAGTGAACTCTCATTTCTTGACAGGAGGCCTATTCCCTCCACAAAGCTGGCGCGCACGGTTAGCACGATTATTCGTAAGGTTTTAAAGGGAGGGGATCGGGCATTGGTTGATATCTGCAATCAATTCAGTGAAGAAGAGTTGGAGGTCTCGGATATCGAAGTAAAAAGTCGTCCATCCAAACCGAGCGCCAAAATTAGAAAGGCTCTTGAGGAAGCCCATCAAAATATTGTGCGTTTTTCCAGAAGCCAGTTGCCCAAGAAATGGATAGGTAAAAATACTCAGGGAGCAGAAGTGGGTGAAATTTATAAACCTCTGGAGCGAGTCGGTATTTATGTGCCAGGAGGTACAGCTCCTCTGGTATCTACAGCTTTGATGACAGTTGCTATTGCAAAAGTAGCGGGTGTGAAGCAAATCGTAGTTTGCTCTCCAGGACCTATCGATCCTGTGATGCACTATGCCATTATGATGTCGGGTGCAAACGAGGTGTATCAAGTGGGTGGAGCTCAGGCGATTGCTGCCCTAGCGTATGGGACTGAACAAATAAAGCCTGTACTGAAAGTCTTTGGTCCCGGGAATGCTTATGTAGTGGAAGCGAAGCGTCAGGTTTTTGGCATAGTGGGAGTAGACCTTATCCCAGGCCCCAGTGAAATAGCTGTAGTAGCTGATGAAACGGCAAACCCCGCTTTTGTGGCTTCGGACCTTCTAGCTCAGGCTGAACACGGACCGGGCAGTTCTATTTACATGATGACTCCCAGTCTTTCCTTTCTGGAAGCGGTGCAGTTAGAGGTTCAAAAGCAATTGACCGCGCTTTCTCGAAAAGAATATCTAAATGAGACCCTACATAAGGGTTGCTACCTTATTTTAACCAGAAATCTTAGCCAAGCTTTGGAAATAGCGGATCAAATTGCTCCCGAGCACTTATCTCTCGTTTGCAGAAAGGCGGATAAATGGGTGAGCAAGATCTCAAATGCTGGAGCTATTTTCATAGGGCATTATTCTCCAGTGGCTCTAGGAGATTATATGGCTGGACCTAGCCACACCTTACCAACAGGTGGAGCAGGAAAAGCTTTTCCCGGTCTCATGGTGGAACAGTTTATGAAACGCACCAGTATTGTTTCTTACAACGAAAGAGCTCTTGAAAAATCCTGGAAAACCTTAGACACGCTTACTTCACTCGAACAAATGGATGCACACAAAGCCTCTGTTAAAATTAGGATGAAAGCTAAGGCTAATAAAAGGCCCAGCGGTCAGGCCAAAAAATGAAAGTATAACAAATGAGTCGCAAAGCATCACTAGAACGCAATACCTCAGAGACGAAAATAAAACTTAGCCTAGGCATCGATGGCAAAGGGCAATCCAAAATCGATACCCGGGTGCCTTTTTTTGATCATATGTTGACTCTCTTTAGTAAACACTCGTTGATTGATCTGGAAGCTATAGCAGATGGCGATGTGGAAGTGGATTACCATCACACTGTCGAAGATGTAGGAATTGCCTTAGGACAAGCGCTGAAAGTAGCTTTGGGAGATAAGAAAGGTATTCGACGCTATGGATGGGCGTATGTACCAATGGATGAGACTCTCGTGCGAGTAGTGCTCGATCTCAGTAATCGCTCCTATTTGGAGTATCGTGTAGAGGGCGGAAATCGTATGATTCGAGACTTCTCTTTGCAGTTGGTCGAAGAATTTATGAGATCAGTAGCTGTTAATGCGGGAATGAACCTCCATATAGAGCTTCTCTATGGTCGTGATGCTCACCACATTGCGGAAGCTATTTTCAAGGGCTTAGCCAAAGCGTTAGATTGTGCCTGCCAAGTAGATCCTCGAATTGAGGGAACACCAAGCACCAAAGGAGTTCTGTGATTTGCGGGCTTGTCGATTATGGTAGAGGAAATTTATGCAGTGTAGAGAAGGCACTCCACAAGTCCGGAGTAAATGTCAAGCGGCTCACTCAGCCTGAAGATTTTCTGGAGATAGACCTCGTAGTATTTCCGGGCCAAGGGCATTTTGGGGAGGCTATCCAGCGCATGACGGCTCTTGGTATGGTAGATAGCGTGAAGCAATGGCTGGTAGATGATAAACCCTTTTTGGGAATCTGCTTGGGTTTCCAATTACTATTTGCTTCCAGTGAAGAGTCACCGGAGGAAGGCTTGGGTTGGATTCCTGGTAAGGTGGTGAAATTTTCTACGGACGTTGGAAAAGTACCGCATATGGGGTGGAATCAAGTGGAGTTTCTCGAAAGGAAACATGCACTATTTAATAGCTCAAATGGCTCATGCAGTCTTCCCTATTTTTTCCATGTGCACTCTTACTATCCTACAGAAGTTCCTGAAGAGTTTGTGGCATGTCGTACTAGTTATGGGATTTCATTTGTTAGTGGTGTGCAGAAGGGCAATGCTTATGCTTATCAATTTCACCCTGAGAAGAGCCAAGAAAATGGGCTAAAGTTATTGGAGAATTTTGTCAGTCGCTTTGCCGCTTAGATTCCCGCACAACTCTAGTGTTTTATGATAGCGCCGAGATCAAACTGGGGAGATTTAGAAGAGCGAATTCGAGAAATGTTTGGACCCAAAGGTTTATTGTCTCGAAGGCCCGAGTTTCAATATCGCGAGCCCCAGCAGCTTATGGCGTGTAGGGTTGCTCGAGCGCTTGAGCAAGATAACCATGCACTCGTTGAGGCGGGCACAGGAGTAGGCAAAAGCTTAGCTTATTTGCTGCCTGCTATCACCTTTGCTCACGAGCAGAGTAAAAAAGCCTTGGTTTCGACGCATACTATCAATTTACAGGAGCAGTTATTTTATAAAGATATTCCCTTAGTTAAGGATTTCGTGCCTTTTGAGTTTGGAGCTGCTTTGCTCAAAGGTAGGCAAAATTACATTTGTCCCAAGCGTTTAGCGAAGGCAAAAGTTAGCTCAGATGAGCTCTTTGTCAGCAGCGAAGTGGCGGAACTCAATCGCATCTATGAATGGTTTCAAAAAACCAAGGATGGAACCCTAAGTGATTTTAGCGTGCAGCCCGAGGCTAAGGTTTGGGCTCAAGTGTGTAGTGAACCTCATATATGCACCAGTCGCTCCTGCGGGGATGATGCAAAGTGTTTTTATCAGCAAGCGAGAAAGCGAATCCTGAATGCTCAAGTTGTGGTGATGAATCATCATTTGTTTTTTACCTATCTCGGAGGCATTGATGACGAGACTCATTCACGTGAGGGTTACCTTTTTCCCAATGATTTTGTGATCTTTGATGAAGCGCATAATGTTGAAGCGACTGCTGCACGGCATATTGGGCTAAGTGTTTCTTCAGGACAATTTCGGTATCTGTTGCAACGTTTATATCATCCTAGGACCCGTAAAGGTCTTTTACCTGCAGTCCGTCAGTCTGCCTTAGAGAAGATGGTTGTAGAATCACTTGATCAGGTAGATCTGTTTTTTGGGCAGTTAGAAAATGCCTGTGAATTTGGCAGGCGGACTCAAGGTAATGAATTCCGAGTACGCGAGGCGGATATAGTAGATGACTCTCTAAGTTTACCGCTAATGAGATTGAGAGAAAAGTTGCTAGATGTCTCAGCAGACTTGGATGACAGGGAAATGCAAGCCGAGCTAAAAGACTGCGCACGTCGCTTGGTTGATTTGCGTTCCAGTGTGAGTGATTTTTTGAGCCAGAAGAATGAGTCATATGTTTATTGGGTAGAGCGCACTGGGCGCGGCTTAGCAAACTTTCAGATGCAGGCTGCACCGGTAGATCTAGCAGAGACATTGCGGCAGTTGCTCTTTCGTCCAGAGCATGCTTCTATCATGACAAGTGCCACGCTCTCAGTTGGATCTGAAATGAAGTATTTTCAAAAACGCCTGGGAGCTGAAGATGCGGAAACACTTCAGGTCGATTCTCCCTTTAATTATGAGGAACAAATGTCTGTCTATGTCCCCAGGCGTTTGCCCGAACCCAAGAACAAAGAAGCTTATGAGGAAGCACTTAGTCGATGGGTTGCGCATTTTATAGACAAGACAGGAGGTAAAGCATTTGTGCTTTTCACAAGTTATATTTCCATGTCACGTATAGCGGAGCATTTGAGAGCTTGGTTTGCAGAAAAGCAAATCAAGCTCCTTGTTCAGGGTGCCGGAAAGTCTAGAGAAAAAATGGTCCAGGAATTCAAAGAAGATGTGAACTCCGTTTTATTTGGCACCGATAGTTTTTGGCAAGGGATTGATGTGCCAGGTGAGGCTTTAAGTAACGTGATTATCACGCGGTTACCTTTTGCTGTGCCCAATCACCCTCTTATAGAAGCGAAAATGGAGTTCATTGAATCCCAGGGAGGAAACCCATTCCAGGAGTATTCTTTGCCAGAAGCTATTTTAAAATTTCGCCAAGGTGTTGGTCGTTTGATTCGCTCTGTTCATGATAGCGGAATTGTCTGTATTCTTGATACTCGCGTGTTGAGTAAGTCCTATGGAAGATATTTTATGACGAAGCTTCCCAAGTGCCCGGTGCATATTCTTGATGAAGAGCCAATGCAAGTAATAGGATAAAAGCTTTTCTTGTCTGTTAAGAACATACATCTTAGGTAAATGGATGATTCGTTAGCTGTATTGAAGGATGCCTTGAAAAATTATATTGATGGCGCTGCTGCTCAAAAATCTGATGATCCCCCAGATTTGAGACCTATCTTTGCCGAACTAGATGAGGCAGAAAAACAAGCACTTCCCTTCGCACCGCCAAGGCTAAAGCATTTTCTTGAGGGCAAAAGTTATAAAAAGGCTTATCAGTTCCTGTGTGGTGGAACTCCTGAAAAAGGAAGCTGCTCCTAAGCTCTTCTTCTTTATATGTCTGGGAAGCTTTATGTTGTAGGCACTCCTATTGGTAATTTGGAAGATATTACTTTACGTGCGGTTCGTGTTCTCAAAGAAGTAAATCTCATTGCGGCTGAAGATACCCGACATACTGGAATACTCTTAAAACATTTGCAAATTTCTTGTCAACAGGTCAGTTATCACAAATTTAATGAAGCACGTCGTAAAGAGGAGTTGTTGGGAACTTTAATGCGTGGAGATAGCATTGCATTAGTAAGTGATGCTGGTATGCCAGGCGTTTCTGATCCAGGAGAGCGCTTAATTCATGAATGCTTGAGAGAGGAAATTAAAGTAGAAGTTGTTCCGGGTCCATCAGCAGTTTTGCATGCTCTAGTAGCTTCTGGACTAAAAATGACACCTTTCTATTTTGGTGGCTTTTTACCGGTAAAGAGCGGCGGCAGAAAAAAGGAACTTGCCGCTGCCCGTGAACGCCATGGCACCAGTATTTATTTTGAATCGCCACATCGCATCATTAAAACCTTAGAAGCTAGTGTGGAAGTCGTTGGTGAAGGACGAGTCTGTGTTGCCCGAGAATTAACTAAAAAATTTGAAGAAGTTAAGCCGGGAACGCCACAGGAGTTACTGGAATATTTCAACAAGGGCAAAGTTCGCGGCGAAATTACCTTCCTTGTTGAAGGCTCAAAAGGCTAGTTGTTACTTCCTCTTTTGTACTTTAACTGTTTTCAAATAGAGCACCATACTCCTAACTTTAAACATACTGTGATTCCTTAACCCCGAATGATCATACTTCTCTATGTGTGTATGTCTTCTATCTTGTTCTTTACAGTGTTAGGTAGTATGAGCAAAAGATCTTGAAGCGTCCGGAGCTTTTCGTGAAGTAAAAAGTCCATCTTCTTACTTAATGAGCCGATTATATGATACAATTGGCTCATGACCTAAAACTGGGAAAAGAAAGATTAGTCGAAATTTAAGTATGATCTGGGTGAAACTCAAGATCTACTCTTCGCCTATTCTGAAAAAATTGGGTACATCACGGGTCTGTTGGAAGCTCTTCCCAATAATTTACAATCAGAGATGATTATCAGCATGATGGTCATGGAAACTGTTAAAACTTCTGAAATCGAAGGGGAATATCTCAGCCGTGAAGATGTTATGTCTTCTATTCGAAATCAACTTGATCTTAATCCTAAGATTATTTCTGTAAGAGACAAGCGTGCGCAGACAATCGCTGAACTCATGGTGGCAGTTCGGAAAGATTTCTCAAAAAAGCTTTCTCAGAGAATGCTGTTTTCGTGGCATCAAATGCTTATGAAAGGAAATTGTATGATCAAGGCATGAGCCTGGAGAAAACATTCGGATGCGATGCAAGTGGTCTCTGGATCTATTGGTAAAGAAAAAATTCATTTTGAAGCGCCTCCATCAGAGCGAATTCCTGCTGAAATGAAAGCTTTTATTGAGTGGTTCAATCAAACCAGCCCTGAGGGAAAATCGCCTATCAAGAGAGGCCCTGCCCGATCTGCAATGGTTCATCTTTATTTTGAAACCATACATCCTTTTGAAGAGGGCAATGGTAGAATAGGACGCACTCTTTCTGAGATGGTTTTGTCCCAAGAAATGGAACGTCCTATTTTATTAAGTTTATCACCAACCGTAGAAGCTAACAAAAAATCTTATTATGAAGCTTTAATGGAAGGGCAGCGATCCAATGAAATAAGCAGTTGGATTTATTACTTTATAAAAACTGTTTTGGACGCTCAAGTCGAGGCTTAGAAGCAAGTTGAATTTACTCTCAAAAAAGCCAAGTTTTGTGACCGAGTTGAAAGTCAGTTAAATCCACGTCAGATGAAAGTCGTTGAGTGTATGTTTGATGAAGGACCAGATGGGTTTGAAGGTGGCATGAGTCCCCAAAATATATCGCTATTGCCAAAACAACCAAGGCAACAGCAACCCGCGACTTACAAGACCTCACTAAAAAACAAATATGCATTCAGCAAGGTGCAGGTCGTAGTGCACGCTATTGCTTGCACTTGGAAGTGTGATTACTCACTTTTTTATCAGATGAATATTTGTATCTGCACATCTACATCTAAAGGATTCTTTTTTATCACGTTCTGGGGTTAGATAGAACAGTCCATTACATTTTGAGCATTCTCATAAACTCTCAGGATTTTTAAAATTTGACACGACAGATTCAAAATCTTTTTTATCAATAGAAGCTCACTCATTGTCATGTGCTGCCGCATATATTTGCCATTATTTGACCCCAGAATGATCTAATGCTTTGCTTATGGCATTGTATAAATCTTTTTTATTTTGAAGGCAAGCTCAGTTAGTAAGCTGACCTGAACTTCCATTCGTTTACGGAATGGGCTTTGCCAAGTTGTTCGAAAACTTAGATTTGCTGGAACTTTTTCGTAATTATTGGAGGCAATAGAGGAAGTAGGCCAGAGATTGGTTAGCAAGGTGGAAACCCATAGCGGATGAAAAAGACGTTTCATATGTCGCAGAAACATGCGGAGTTTACTCTAAAATTGGATTGTGGTTTAAATCGAAATCAACGCCTGAACTGACAAGCGTGCCGTCTTGAATTGGCTTGGAGGGAGAATACCTTCAGGTAGATTTTTATCCTCGAATAATCGAAACATGTTCTTAGAATATTATTTTGAAAATTTTTACTGGTTGATAAATGGTCTAATGACTAATCGCATGCTTATACTATTCGCTTTTGTACTCACAGCATTTAGGGTATCACTCTTTGCTAGTTCCTCGATCACTATTGGAGGAGTCACGGTTGAAGCTGGACAAGGTGTCGCAATGTGCAAAGTCCCGTTGCCTGAAGCAATTACAAAGAAAATCAAAGATAAGAAACGAACGCATAAGGAGGTTAAAATTGGTATTAGCTTGCCTGAGGATTTTGATACCAGTAAACCTCAGAAATATCTCTTCGTAGCGATTCCTGTGAACAAACCCCAAGACCTCGATAAAGGGAATATACATGCCATAAAATCTTTCCAGCGTGAGGCAGGTCCCTTGGGTTGGACTGTCTTTGCGATTGATTCGGATATGGGTTACCCTGATGGCGAGCAGTTTGAACAGATAACATCTTTTGGCTTAGAGGTCATGGAAGAAGCTATTCCCGCTTTTTCTGACTCTATCTTTGCTACGGCGGGGCATTCTGGGGGAGCTAAAAATTCTGCCTACAGCAGTGGGGCAATCATTAAAAGGAAGTATGAACTGGTCGGCATGTTCATGTCAGGGTGTAATGAAGATAAGGTTGGCAACTCACAAAAGGAATTCCGGACCGGTAAGTTGGGTTACAGAGAGGTAAAGGTTTTTTTAAGTAGTGGAAAGAAGGATAAGATTGCCTCTCCCATGGATGTCAAGAGAGTGGCAAAAAGTCTCCATTCTAATGGAATGAAGAATGTTCGTATTGTGTCACATACAGGGGGTCACGGAATGGAGAAATCTCATATCTCTGAGGCTCTGGAATGGTTTGATAGTGAATAATTACTGAGCTTTTGAGCCGATCAACTCAATCAATCAACTTCGAGTATTTCCCGGGTCTCATCTATTAGGAGAACTGATTAGAGATTATAGTATTTTCGACTTAAGTTAATTTAAATTCATATATTGTAATATCTATACATATATGTTGCATTTTGTGGATAGCTAAGTTATATTGAAAGGGTATGGCAAATTTTATAGGTATGGCCTTTTGGCCTAGAGAAAAGTACCTATTGCTACAGGATGTAATGGCCACTATCGAAGATAGTGAGATATTTTTTGTAGGGGGTAGCGATACGGAGGATTTAGCGGCTGCCATGTGGGCTGACGTGTTAGTCGCACATGGCAGTTCTCCAGGGCCCTCTTTTCTTGATTATATGACTGGCTTAATGCAGGAGAAAGGGCCAATCCCTATTATCGTTATGGGTGAACCAGGGCAGTGGATGAAGCAAGTCTTACGATTCAGGGGCCTAGATATTCAATATTTGTCCGAAAGCTGCCAGTTTGAAGATATCAGGGGATCCGTTCGAAAGAAGATTACGGCACTCGCGAATGGACCGAGAACCAGTGACTTCAAGCCAATTGTCGAAAGAAGGTTTCGCAGGCCGACGCGCGGTTTTTTATCATCCGGTATAATACTTATTCAAGATTTGATCAAAACACTTATCAATAAGAATTGGTCTGGGCGAGTGGAGATTTTGAACGAAGATAGCTATGAATTAGGAATAATTTATATGCAACAGGGTGTCCTAGTTCACGCGGAAACGGACAGCTCACAAGGGGAGGCTGCATGTTATGATATGCTTTCTTGGAAACGCAGTAATTATCAGTTTGCCAAAGAAGAGTCTCTTTCAGTTCGAACCATTCACTCAAGTTGGAAGCAAATTCTGCTGGATAAGAAGATACAGAACTCTTATGAATCCATTAGCGAACTATACGCTTGCGTTTAGGTTCTACTCACAAATTCTAAATCAGAGATAACTCGATTTTTATCTGGATGATGGAAGAGTCTATCTCGAATCCCTGGTGATTAAGAGATATAAGTTGACCAAGCAAACGCGAGTTCATTTTCGCTGTGATGCCAGCAATGATAAGGATGATCTCTTCCTCGATAACCTAGGCCTATGGGCTAAATAAGTTAACTTTTTTTGTCGCCCTCCGACTATCCCCTGGATCCTCTGGTAGAGCCGGAGGATGACGGGTGAGGATGAGTTCGAAGATAACAGACCATACTAGGTCATCTCTGATTGTGTCTTTTTGTCATGCGCGAATTGAATCGGGTTTCAAAGTTTGCTTTTTTCATTTGATGGTCAAACTCCAAACAAGCGGTTGCCTCAACGAAACACGAAATCGGTAAACGGCCTATTTATGTGATTATTATCTGATTAATCTACGAAATTTTTCTAGAAGCAAATTTTATTCTTGTCATCCTAAGTCATGGTCTATAGTA